>JAPUFN010000189.1 GCA_027293665.1 Gammaproteobacteria bacterium
CGAATTCGCACGACTCCTTCCGAGGTAAAGAGGTGACCGTTTCGCGCATTGCGCGTTGGCAGGACGCAATCGAACATGTCTATCCCGAGTTCGACTCCGGCTACGAGATCCTCCGGTGTCCCCACGCCCATCAGATACCGGGCTTTGGCCGTCGGCATTTCAGGCACGATGCCGTGCAGCACTCGAGCCATCTCAGCCTTGGATTCGCCCACCGACAAACCGCCAATGGCATAACCATCGAAGCCGATATCAATGAGTGCCGCAAGACTCTGCGTTCTGAGCATCTGATGCATTCCACCCTGGATAATTCCGAACAACTGCGCGGGCTGCCGATTGGCAGTGCCAACACGAGCCGCAAATTCCTTCTGGCAGCGTCGTGCCCAGCGCACCGACAGCTCCATGGAAGAACGCGCCTGGTCGATGTTCGCAGGATGCGGCGTGCATTCATCGAATACCATGACGACGTCCGCGCCCAGATTGTGCTGAACCTGAATAGACTTTTCTGGCGTCAGTTCCACTCGATCGCCGTTCAAGGGGGAGCGGAACACGACACCCGCTTCGGATATCTTGCGCAGCTCGCCCAGGCTGAACACCTGAAACCCGCCGCTATCCGTGAGAATCGGCGCCGACCACTGCATGAAATCGTGAAGTCCGCCGAGATCTGCGATGGTTTGATCCCCCGGACGCAACATCAGATGGAAGGTGTTGCCGAGCAGCATCTGGGTTCCTGCCCGGCGCAGTGTCTCGGGCGTCATGGCTTTGACGGCTCCGTAGGTACCACACGGCATGAACACGGGTGTTTCTACCACCCCGTGGATCAGCGACAACCTGCCACGGCGGGCGCTGCCATCCGTCTGCAGCAGCTCAAAGCTCATGCTTCGCCTCTTCGCTACGAGACAACAACATGGCATCACCGTAGCTGAAGAACCGATATTGATTTTCCACGGCCAGCCGATAAGCGCCCATCACTTTTTCGTATCCTGCAAACGCACACACCAACATCAACAAACTCGATGCGGGCAGATGAAAATTTGTCACAAGCGCATCAACACATTTGAATTGAAAACCCGGCGTGATGAACAACTCTGTCTCTCCCCAACCTGCGCAAGGCAGCTCGGCGCAACTTTTCTGTATCGCGGATTCTAAAGCTCGCACGACGGTAGTTCCGACGGCAATCACTTTGCCCCCTCGATGTTTGACCTCCTGAATTGCCTCTGCAGTGGTAACAGGAATGCAATATCGCTCAGCGTGCATTCGGTGTTGCGAAAGGTCCGACACTCGAATCGGTTGGAACGTGCCAGCACCAACGTGCAGCGTCAGCATCGCAAGCTTCGTTCCGCGCTGCGCAATGCGGCTGAGTAAGTCAGCGGAGAAGTGCAGTCCTGCTGTAGGCGCGGCTACCGCACCCGCATGTTGGTTGAACACGGTCTGATAACGCAGGAGATCGGCCTCATCAGCTGGTCTTGCAATGTACGGCGGCAACGGAGTGTGGCCGTATCTCTCGAGCACCTCCAGCACCGGTAGCGGGAATGCCAGCCGATAAAACTCACCTTCACGGCCAAGGATTTCGAGTCGCTCTCTGCCTGCAGCTGACTCGAGCAGGATGTAGCGCCCGGCCAGCAACTTCTTGCTCACCCGAATCTGACAAAGAGCCGTATTGTCATCAATAATTCGTTCAACGAGAATTTCCGCATTACCCCCGCTGTCTTTCACACCCCGCAATCGCGCTTTGATCACCTGCGTATCGTTAACCACCAGCAGGTCTTCGGGCTGCAGCAATCCCGGCAGCTCGCGAATCCAACGATGCCTGCTGGTCGCCGCTGTCAGATCCAATAGTCTTCCAGCATCACGCTCAGCAGGTGGTGTTTGCGCGATCAATGCTGGCGGCAGTGAATAGGCGAAATCGTCGCGTCGCATGGTGCTACCGTGGAACCGGAGAGCGCGGATTCTAGCAGCCCACCATCGAACAGGCTGCGGCCTTCTGCGGCGGGATAGCGGCACAGATCACACGCGCCGCGATCCCGAAGTACGCGCTGGCTCAACGAATGGCGGATGTGTAACATGCCTCGCCCGTTCGTAACACTGGACGCAGGCCGTTCCACCACGAACGCAGGTATTGGCTGGGTGGCGAAATTGGTAGACGCGCTGGACTCAAAATCCAGTTCTGGCAACAGAGTGAGGGTTCGACTCCCTCCCCAGCTACCACACGAACCGCGTGATCACGTTCCTTATTCACATTCGATTCCATGGAAAAAACCCGCTCATGAATGAAACTCCCGTACTGGTCGGAATTTCTCAGCTCGAACAGCGTCTCGAACAATCGGGCTGCGAACCGCCTGGCGGCAAAGAGCCAGTCGAACTCATGATCGAAGCCGTCGTAGCCGCCGCCGAAGATGCCGGCTGCCCACGTCTGCTGCAGGCAGCCAGTTCGATACGCGTGATCCGCGGGTTGTGGCCTTACAAAAATCCGGCAAAAGCTGTCGGTGAAGCAATCGACAATACGACGGCCGAAACCTGCCTGACTCCCTGGGGTGGTAATTTCGTCCAGACAACGCTCAATTCCAGTGCGCTGGAAATTCAGTCCGGCAGAAATGACGTGATCATCATCACCGGCGCCGAGTGCGGCAATACTCAGGCTAAAGCGCGACGGGCGGGCCTCAATGCCCGTAAAGATCTGAACTGGCGGAGTATCGAGGGTTCGCCCGATCGCTTGCTCGGCGTCGAGCAGGCGATGGCACACCCCGCGGAGATTGCGCTGGGTCTGCTGCAGCCGATACAGATGTACCCCATGTTCGAAAATGCGTTGCGCCATCATCTTGGCGAATCCGTTGATGATCACATAAGGCGGGTCAGCGAACTCTGGGCAGGTTTCAGCCGCGTCGCTGCAGACAATCCCCACGCCTGGATCCGTGAAGCGAAAACGGCGGAGGAAATTCGCACCGTATCCGATGTCAATCGGCCAGTCTCCTTGCCTTATCCGAAATTCATGAATTCCAACAACAACGTCGATCAGGCAGCGGCGCTGATCATGTGTTCCGCAAGCACCGCCCGCAAACTGGGGATCGCCCGGGAGAAGATGATCTATCCCTGGTCCGGCGCAGACGCCCACGATCACTACTTCGTTTCCAACCGGGACAACTTCCACTCCTCGCCGGCCATTCGTTTTGCCGGTGCCAGAGCACTGGATATGGCAGGGCTGACCGTGCACGATCTCGCACACGTCGACCTCTACAGTTGTTTCCCGGTCGCCGTCCAGGTCGCGGCGCGGGAACTGGGCATCGATATGTCCAGGCCACTGACCGTGACCGGCGGGCTGACATTTGCCGGCGGGCCGCTCAACAACTACGTCATGCACTCAATCGCGCGGATGGCGCAACTTCTGCGTGCCGCGCCGGCAGAAAAAGGCCTCATAACGGCAAATGGCGGATATCTCACCAAACACGCAATCGGAATCTATTCGGCCGAACCGCCAGCCAAACCTTTCCAGCACGCAGATTTGCAGCCCGCGGTGGATGCCACCCCGGCCCGCGAGATCATTGCCGACTATCACGGTGAGGCAACCGTTGAGAGCTACACGGTCATGTACGCAGGCGAGGGGCCGCGGACGGCATACCTCAGTGCGTTGACCGACGAGGGTCAGCGCGTCTGGGCAACCTGCGAAGACCCCCAGGTACATGACGCGATGGCGTGCGAGGAATTCTGTGGCAGGCGCACGCGTATCGTTAAAAATCTGGCGAATTTCTAAGCGCACTTGTCGCACCGGAAGAGCGGATGCACGACACCAGACCAGCAGGGTTTGCCAGACGCACGGGCGCTCTGATTTATGATGCGCTGTTGATCCTCGCGCTTTGGTTTGTAACGCTCTTTGTCCTGGTCGCCATAAGTAACGAAGCCGTTACGGGGCCGACAATCCAATCCATTCTCTTTGTCGAGCTATTCGCTTTTTTTGCCTACTTCTGGCGTGGCCGCGGTCAAACGCTCGGCATGCTTGCGTGGCACCTGCGGCTGACGACGCTCAGCGGTCAACCCATGACGCTGATTCAGGTGATGCTGCGCTTCATCGCAGCAATGGCATCCTTCGTCTGCCTTGGGCTCGGTCATTTCTGGGTACTCATCGACGCAGACAAACGCAGTTGGCCGGACATGTTTTCAGATACCCGGATGTGCTACGTGGCGCTTTCTGGAGACTCTTCTGGTAACTCTTCTGGCAACTCTTCTGGCAACTCTTCTGGCAACAACAGCTAGGGATTCATCAGCCGAGCCGGCGCATTCCCCAGGCTCCGAGAATCCAACACCCGAGGATGGGGGCAAGGACGGCCAACGCCGGCGGCATGTCGTAGACGATACTCATCGGCGCCAGTAGGTCCTGCAGATATTTGAAGGTGAGCCCCACCAGAATACCCACGCTGATCCTGACACCCATGCTGACCTCGCGCAGCGGACCCAGCACGAATCCCAATGCAATCAGGGCAAGACCGAGCACCGCAAATGGCTGCAGAATCTTGGACCAGTAGGCGAGCTGATATGGACTCGGATTCAGGCCCTCCCGTTTCATGTACTCAATCTGATAACTCAAATCGAACAACGAGAGTTTTCGCGGATCCACCAGCACCCGCACGCTGAGAACTCGTGGATCCACCTGTCCTTCCCAATTCTTGCGCAGCGAAGTCTCGCGAATCGTCTTGTCACCATCGAAACGCGTCTCGACGACATTCTGCAGGAGCCACGTTCCAGCAACCGAGTCATTCCCGGCAATGTAAGTCGCCCGGTCGGCGGTCAACGCACGAAGGAGCGTTTTGTCTTCGTCGAACCAGTATTGGCGCAGGCCCGTTAGCTCATCGTGGCTACCCAGGCCCTCGACATGCATCACCATTCGGCCCTCCCGATACCAGTAACCGTCGGCAAGTGAAATTTCTTCGGAGTCCTGTAGCGCTCTGGCTTTATAAGCTTCGGCAAGCTGCTCACCACGCGGTGCAACGAATTCACCGATGACAATTCCAACTGCCAAACACAGCAACACCGGATAAACCACAGAGACAAACGTGCGCGCGGCAGACACTCCCGACGTCCGGAAGATCACTATCTCGGAATGGTTGGCGAGGTTACCTAGACCGACCAGCGACCCGAGAAATACGACATAAGGCAGCACTTCATAAATGCGGCGCGGTGTTGTGAGCAGCACATACCACATGGCACGCGCAAGCGTGTAACCGGCTTCATCATCGCGCAGTTCGTCCAGGAGAGCGAACAGAGTCATCAGAGCAATGAACGCAGCAAGCACGACCAGGATCGCAAGCAACACTTCACGACCGATATAACGGTCCATTACGGGCATCAACAACTTTGCCAACGAATCAACCTCGAGCAGGTCGCATGGTACGGTAGATAAAGAATACCCCGGCGAGCAAAAAAGCGCCGTGCACGACCCACAAACCAAGCGCTAATGGCCAGAAACCTGTCACCAGTGCATTTTTGTTGAAAATGAGCGCCAGGTAGTAGGCCACCAGCAACGACAGGCCAGGCACGAGTCTGGCGAATCGTCCCTGACGTGGCTTGACCCGAGACAGACCAACCGCCATGACAGCAGCGATGATCGTAAACAGTGGTATGCCGATGCGCCAATGAAACTCGGCGATTGCGGACGCTGCTGGATTTTCCAGTAACCGCAGTGTTGCCACGGCCTCAATATCGAGTTTCTCTGCAACCGCTTCATCGATTTCAAGTCGCTGCGACAATGTCTTGAATTCAACGACGCGATAGTCGCGATCGCCGACCTTGCCCTCGTAGCGTTTGCCATTCTGCAGATGCAGAAACCGGCTACCCGTCACCGGGTCGACGAATTGACTGCCTTTCTCGGCCCAGACGGTGACGTTGACGCCATCATCGCGCTGTTCCGCCATGAACACCACTCCAAGCTCCTTCTTGTCATCGGATATGGCTTCCGCATAGGTCACACGGTGACCTTGGTCGTAGGTGTGAAACATGCCCGGCGTGAGGGTTTCAAATTCCTGGCTGAGCCGTTGTTGCACGAAGAATTCCGCCAGCTCGAGGTTGTTCAGAGGGGTCAGCACAACACTGAAGTAGCCCACCACAATGCTCACGGCCAGCACCGGTATTGCCAGCCACCGCAACAGCCGCGCCGGTCCTGTACCGCCACTTTGCAAAATGGCGAACTCCTGATCGGCATGCAGCCTCCCCAGGGTAAGCAGCAGCGACAGAAACAGCGAAAAGGGCAACAGGAGTTGCAGAAACTCAGGCAGCCGCAGCGACATGATCGTGACCAGATTATCCGTGGTGAATTTTCCCAGAGCAGCTTCCTGCAGATAACCGAGAAAGCGGCCACCGACTGCGACGACAAGCAGCACGGTAACCACAACCAGGAATACCATGCTCAGTTCACGATTGATGTAACGTCCAGCCACCAGCATATGCCAGGTCCCTGATTTTCAACCCCCGGCCATCTCGAGTCTCGGGGCTCGCTCATTACGCACGCACTTTCGTGCTCGACAAATGTTCACGACATCGAGTCGCAAGACTAGCAGCGTGAATTTCAACACGCTGATAGAATGCGCGCGACAATTAGCAGGAGTGCGCGCCACAACCAGATTATGAAGTATTCAACAAAAACGGGAAGCCTCAGTGCCACTCGCTTCGGATGTCTGGTCGCAAGTCTCAAAACCGCCCGAAAAACCGCGGCTGGAATTGGCGCAGGGAAAATTTTCACTGCTGCAACCACCGATTTCTCTGATCACCTCGGTCAGACACTGATTGTTCGCCTGGGTTCACGCAGCCCGCTTGCGCGGATCGCCGTAGTCGGTGGTCTCGACAAGTCGGTATCCGCCGCTGATTTCAGCAAGGCAGTGAAAGCGGCCAGCTCAGCGCTTAAATTCATTCCCGGCAAGAATGCACTGTGGACCCTCACCGCAACCGCGGTGGCGAAACGCGATCCCTACTGGAAAGCGAGTACCGCCCTGTCGGTTCTGTCGAATACCTTCTACAGTTTCAATCAGCACAAGACCGCATCCGCGGAGGTAACCGCTCCCACCATCAACGCCATCGGTATCCACGCCGATGAGCGAACCAAAGCCTCAGTTGCCCGGGCAGTGCGGCACGCACAGGCACTTAAGACCGGCCTCGACTGGGCGCGGGATCTCGGCAATGAACCACCAAACGTCTGCACTCCCAGCTACCTGCTGCGCGAGGCACGCAAGCTTGCGAAAGACCCCAAAGTAAGCGTTTCTGTACTCGACGAAAAACGCATGGCCGAATTGAATATGGGTGCGTTCCTTGCCGTATCAAAAGGCAGTGAAACCCCCGGCAAGATGATTATCGTTCGCTACCTTGGAGCCCGGCGGCGCGCGGATGCGCCAATTGCACTGGTCGGTAAGGGCATCACGTTCGACACCGGTGGTATCAGTCTGAAATCGCCCGGAGCCATGGACGAGATGAAGTTCGACATGTGTGGCGCCGCGTGTGTCCTTGGCGCTACTCGAGCAGCGATTGCCGCGCGCCTGCCAATCAATATCGTCACCGTAGTCGCTGCCGCGGAAAACATGCCCAGCGGCCGGGCGACGAGACCCGGGGACATCGTCACGTCCTCATCCGGGCGAACCATCGAGATTATCAACACCGATGCGGAAGGCCGACTGGTGCTGTGCGATGCGCTCACTTATGTCGCTCGCTATAAACCTAAAGCGGTAGTGGATGTTGCCACGCTGACCGGTGCCTGCATCGTAGCACTTGGCTCCCACGCATCCGCCGTTTACGCCAACGACGACGAGCTCGCCCGCTCGCTGGTCGCGGCTGGTGAGTTCAGCGGCGATCGCGCCTGGCAGATGCCTTTGTGGGACGAGTACCAGCCGGCACTGAAAAGCCCGTTCGCAGATATTGTGAACAGCACCACGGGTGGTGCCGGTTCGATTATGGCTGCTTGCTTTTTGTCCCGTTTCACCGAAGATCTTTCCTGGGCTCACATGGACGTAGCCGGCAGTGCATTTTCCGGGGGCGCCAACAAAGGCTCGACTGGACGTCCGGTCGGCCTGCTTTACCGTTATCTGATTAAGGAAGCCGGCCAGTGACGAGAATTGATTTCTACATTCTCAAAGATGTGGAAGTCCACGCGATGCAGCGTTTTGCCTGCCGCCTCGCCAGCAAGGCACTCGCCGCCGGTAATCCCGTGGTCATCCTGAACACCAACGAAGATAGCGCACGACTGCTTGACGAACTCCTCTGGGTTTACCCGGACCAGCGATTTCTGCCGCACGGCCTGCAACACACCACCGCGGCAAAAGGTGCACCCATTGTGCTTTGTTGGGATGAGCCAGACAGTTTCGACGGCGTACTCGTGAATCTCAGTTCTGCAGTTCCGGATTTCTTCACCCGCTTTGAGCGTGTCGCTGAAATCGTCGTTGGCGATACCCGCGACCCGGGCCGCGCGAGGTACAAACATTATCGGGATCGAGGGTTTCCGCTTTATCATCACGACCTGGACGATTGGGAAGCCGCATGACGCTCTATGAATCAGATGACCAGCGATAAACCTCAGGACTCGCCGATCGACGATCAGGTGCCGTTGCTGGAGGACGTCGTTGCAGGTGCTGCACCATCAGCCGACCCGGACAGCGGCATGGACGATGCGCTCTTTGACGCCCTGCTCGACGACAACTGGAAGGAAACCGCGGCTGAACTGCTGGACGAAACCCGCTCGACGATAATAGAGCACGGTGGCCAGTGGACACAGCAGGCTACCGAGGACCTCGACGAGGCGCTGCGGGTTCGCATTAATGCAACGCTGACCGAGTGGTTGCGTAAGGTGGTGCAGCAGAATTTGGCCGACCTCAGAGCCCATCTTCTGCAAGCGGCACGGACAGAACTCAGCGCGAGCGTCAAGCGTCTGCTCAACGATGACAGCGAGAATCAACCGGCTTGGAGCGCGGATAAATCGGCCGGGAGCGCAGATAAAAAAGATGGATAGCAGTTTCGACCCACACGCCATCGAGCAGAAGCTGTACGAGCAGTGGGAGCAGGCCGGCGACTTCGCACCACAAGGCAATGGTCCGAATTACTCGATCATGATCCCGCCGCCCAACGTAACGGGCAGCCTCCATATGGGTCATGCCTTCCAGCACACGCTCATTGACGCGCTGATCCGCTACCACCGGATGAAAGGCGACCGAACGCTGTGGCAGATGGGCACTGACCACGCCGGCATCTCCACCCAGATGCTGGTCGACCGGCAACTCAGCGCGCAGGGTATTGACCGCCATGAAATCGGCAGAGAAGCTTTTGTCGAAAAGGTCTGGGAGTGGCGCAACACATCAGGTGGCACCATCAGCCGTCAGTTGCGGCGCATGGGATCGTCTCTCGACTGGTCACGCGAACGCTTCACTCTCGATGACGGCTTTTCCCGCGCTGTGCTCGAAGTCTTTGTGAGTCTGTACGAAGAAAACCTGATTTATCGAGGCAAACGGCTGGTCAACTGGGACCCGGAACTGCGAACGGCCATATCGGACCTGGAAGTCGAAAACACGGAAGAGCAGGGTCACCTGTGGCACTTTCGCTATCCACTGACGAAAGGCCACACAACCCGGGATGGTTGCGATTATCTGGTGGTGGCGACCACCCGGCCCGAAACAATGCTCGGTGACACTGCCGTCGCCGTTCACCCTGACGATGAGCGCTACCAGTCTCTCATTGGCTGCAGCGTCAGGCTGCCACTGGTCGAAAAAGACATCCCCATCATTGCCGACGAGTACGTCGATCGCGAATTCGGCAGCGGCTGTGTGAAAATCACGCCGGCGCACGACTTCAACGACAATGAAATCGGCATGCGGCACAATCTGCCGCTGGTGAACATCTTCAACGAAGATGCCAGCATCAACGATAATGCCCCAGAGACCTATCGCAAACTCGACAGGTTTGCCGCGCGCGAAGCGGTTGTCGCCGATCTGGATGCGCTGGGATTGCTTGACAAGGTCGAACCTCACTCACTCATGGTGCCGCGTGGCGATCGCTCCGAGGCAATCATCGAACCGCTCCTGACTAATCAGTGGTTCGTCAAAATACAACCTCTCGCTGATCCCGCAATTGCCGCGGTTAAGAACGGCGATATCGAATTCATTCCGCGGCAGTACGAGAATGTCTATTTTTCCTGGATGAACAACATCCAGGACTGGTGCATATCCCGTCAGCAATGGTGGGGGCATCGGATTCCCGCTTACTACGATGATGCTGGCAACGTCTATGTCGGCCGCTCGGAAGCCGAAGTCAGGACGAAACACGAATTGTCCGCTGATCTTGTCCTGACACAGGATCCGGACGTACTCGAGACGTGGTTTTCGTCGTCTTTGTGGACATTCGCAACACTCGGCTGGCCCGAGAAAACCGAGGAACTTTCGCAGTTTCATCCGACCGATTCCCTGGTAACCGGGCACGACATCATCTTCTTCTGGGTCGCCCGAATGATCATGATGACCCTGAAGTTCACCGGCGAAATACCCTTCAAGCAGGTCTACATCCACGGCCTCGTGCGTGACGCCGACGGCAACAAAATGTCCAAGACGAAGGGTAATGGTCTCGACCCACTCGATCTCATCGATGGCATCACACTCGACAGCCTGGTTGAGAAACGCACGTCTTATCTAACCCAGCCGCAAATGGCGTCACGGATCGAGAAACAAACTCGGCGCGACTTCCCCGAAGGTGTTCCCTCTTACGGGACCGACGCGCTGCGCTTCACCTATTGTGCCCTGGCGAGCACAGGGCGTGACGTCCGCTTCGATCTCAAACGGGTGGAGGGCTATCGCAATTTTTGTAACAAGCTGTGGAACGCCAGCAGATTTGTCCTGCTCAACTGCAAGGACGCGGATCTCGACGGGCCGATGAAATTGAGCACCGTGGATCGATGGGTGCAATCGCGAATGAATGCTCTGATCGGGGATTCTGAACGCGCGATACAGACCTACCGATTCGACTTGTACGCAAGCTGCGTGTACGAATTTGCCTGGCGGGAGTACTGCGACTGGTATCTGGAGTTGACCAAGTCACTCCTGTGGGACGAGGCGGCAGATCCCGCGTTGTTGCGCGGCACCAGAATGACACTGCTCAGGGTTCTGGAGGCACTGCTGCGCGTGGCCCATCCAATCATTCCGTTCATTACCGAGTCGATCTGGCTCGAGGTTGCCCCCCTGCTTGGCAACGATAAACCAACCATCATGAATCAGGCCTATCCGACGGGCGTTGAATTCCCCGCCGACGAGGAAGCCGACCAGGCCGTCGAATGGCTAAAGGGCGTCATCGTTGGCATCAGGAATATTCGTGGGGAGGCGAACATCAAGCCGGGTAAAACGATCAATCTGCTGTTTCAGCCGGCGTCCGCAACACCCGACGGCCGTGATCGCGCACTGGCTGACGCCACCGACGCGGTGCTCAAACGGCTGGCCAAAATCGATCAGATCACCTGGCTGGAACCGGGTTCAGAGCCACCACCCAACGCACTCGCCCTGGTCGGCGAATTAAAGGTAATGGTACCCCTCGCTGGTCTGATCGATGTCGTCGCTGAGCACGCCCGGCTGACGAAGGAAGTGGCTCGCAAGGCAGATGAACTCGCCCGCGTCGAGGGCAAACTCGGTAATGCAGACTTCATCGCGAAAGCACCCGAAGCGGTCGTTGCCAAACAACGTCAGAAAGCGGAGGAAGTCCAGACGGCGTTAGTCACACTGCGATCCCAGCTCGATTCCCTAAACGACCTGTAGCACCACCTTGCCAATGGTGCCGTCCGCGGCAACCAGTTCGTGTGCGCGCTCCGTTTCAG
>JAPUFN010000019.1 GCA_027293665.1 Gammaproteobacteria bacterium
TGATCTTTACGAAAAAGGTCGCCGCAAAAAACTCGTTAAGGGAAATTACGAACCGTGAGCCGGCCACTCGACCTGGCTCACCTGAGAGCGGCGGGGCGCTCGCTGGCCCTGCCTTTCAACCTGGCATTGGTGTCGCCCGCAGACGGTGCTTTCACCGTCACCTGCGAGGAAATTTTTCGCCTGCTGCCGGCTCGCCGATTGGTTGCCCGTGTCTGCTGGCGCGAGCAACAATTTGTCCTCAAGCTTTTCTTCGACGCCAGGGCCGAACGCAATTGCGCTCGGGAAGTGGCCGGGCTTGCCGCCATGGCAGACTCCGCCGTGCCGACGCCCCGGATATGTGCACAGGTGACACTAGCACCCGGAGCCTGTGGCCTTCTTCTCGAATACCTGCCGGCGGCGGTAGAGCTTGGCTGGGCGGATACCCGTGGAGTGACTGCGGCTGCCTGTCTGATAGCCGACATGCATGCTCAGGGTGTCTGGCAGGACGACCTGCATCTCGACAATTTTCTCACCAGTGGCGAGCGTGTATTTGCCATCGATGGTGGTGGTGTGCGCAGCAGGAGTTCGGCGCTGAACGAAAAAGCCAGTTTTGCCAACCTGGGCGTGCTTCTGGCCCAGCGCCCGCCTCTTGTGGATGATGAAATCGCCGGTATTGGCCGCGCTTACTGTGACCGGCGCAGCTGGCAAACCGATGATGCTCGACTACAGCACCAACTTGCGGCTGTGGCGACACAGCGCCGTGCGCGCGTTCGTCGCTATCTTGTAAAAGTTCAACGCGACTGCACGGAGTTCGCCGTTGCGAAAACGTTTACGCGTTACCAGGCCGTGGTGCGTGATCGGCAAACGGCCAGTCTGACCGGGCTGCTCGAGAACCCTGCGCAAGCGCTGGAGTCTGGTGAGATATTGAAAGCCGGTAACAGCGCTACGGTTGCGCGAGTCGCGATGGCTACCGGCGCATCGGTGGTGGTGAAACGCTACAAAGTAAAAAGCCTGTTCCATGCGTTGCGCCGTGCACTCAAACCGCTAGCCAGATTTCGCCGCGCCTGGATCAATGGTCAGCGTCTGCACTTTCTCAATATCCCGACGCCACGACCGCTTGCACTGGTCGAGGAACGCATTGGACCCTGCCGCGGCGTCGCCTATCTGGTGACCGAAGATCGTGGCGATGTCGATCTCCTGGCGGAGATCACGGCGTCCGGATTGAGTGAAAAACGCTGTGCCCAGATAACGACGATCTTCACCAGTCTACAACGCGCGTGTCTGATGCACGGTGACACCAAAGCCAGCAACTTTTTGATCTGGCAGGATCAGGTTTTTCTAATCGATCTGGATGGGATGACGGAGAACCCAGCTGGGCGGCATAAAGACCTCCAACGGTTTCTGCGGAACTGGGATAACGCGACGCGTAGGCGCTTTGAAGAGGCATTTCAGGAAGCGGGGCTGGTATAGTACGCGCCAACCCTGTCCAAGCCTGGTCCTAGTGATAATTCTCGGTCTGTCCGGCGCTCTCAATCATGATGCGTCCGCCGCATTGATTATTGACGGTGAAATCGTCGCCGCTGCGGAAGAAGAGCGCTTCATTCGCGATAAACATGCGAAGGGCCACATGCCCATGGAGGCGGCTCGCTACTGTCTGCGATCTGCCGGAGTTTCCGCCCGCAAGGTCGACATCGTGACCTTTCCCTATGCACCCATCAGCCTCACGAGTGCGGCACGGTGGCACTATGCCAGACGCTACTGGTACGCCCCGGATCGGTGTCTGGATGTGTTGTTGAACGGCAACCGGCGCTATCGACGCAACCGCAGACGAGTGTTGGAGGCAGGGGTCGGGCTGGGTATCGACTGGAACAGCACCGAGTTCGTAGCCGTTGAGCATCACCTCGCGCATGCATCGAGCGCCTACCACCTGAGTGGCTTCGAAGAGAAGACCGCCATTCTCGGGGTGGACGGCAAAGGCGAATACGCCACGACCTTTTTTGGTTATGGCGAAAATGGCAAGATTCATCGCATCAAGGAATTCTACGACCCCGATTCCCTCAGTGGTGTCTATGGCGCCATCACCGAATATCTCGGATTCGAAATGCTCGATGGTGAGTACAAGGTGATGGGCATGGCGCCTTATGGGGATGCCGCCAAGTTCGACCTCAGCCGCCTCATCCAGCGCCATGGCAGAGGCTTTGAAGTCGATACCACCTACGTGAATACCGTCGGATTGCGACGCTATAAGGAGGACGGCGTCGGTTTTTATTTCAGTGACAAGCTCGTCGACTGGCTGGGTCCACGCCGCAAAGGCGATATGGCCGATGAACCCTATATTCACTATGCCGCGGCCATGCAGCGACTCTTTGAAGACTGGTGTCTCGAACTACTGGAAACGTATCTCGGCGACATTATTCGGGAGACCGGCCGCCTCGCTTTTGCTGGTGGAGGTGCGCTCAATGTAAAGCTCAATCAGCGAATTGTCGCGCTGGATCACGTAAAAGAACTCTACGTGCAGCCCGCAGCGGGTGATTCAGGGACGTCCCTCGGTGCCGCGTCGTACGTCGCAGTCGAGCGCGGCGAAAAACTGTCGCGAATGAATCACGTCTACCTCGGCCCCGAGTACAGTAACGCAGAGTGCCTCGAGATCATCGAAAGCTGCCGCGAACCGATTCAATGGCGCAAGCTCGATGACGTGCCAAAAGAGACTGCGGCCATTCTCGCTGCTGGCAATCCCGTTGCCTGGTTTCAGGGTCGAATGGAGTTCGGTCCGCGTGCGCTTGGTGGCCGCAGCATTCTGGGTTGCCCCAACGCTGTCGGCATCGCCAATCGTATCAATGAGCAAATCAAGTTTCGCGAACGCTGGCGCCCCTTCTGTCCGAGCGTGCTGGATCGCGTCGCTGCGGACATTATTCAGACCGATCACCCCGCACCGTTCATGACGATAACGTTCGATGTCAATGAAGCGTGGAAGTCTCGCATACCGGAAGTCGTGCATGAAGATGGTACGGCGCG
Organism: Gammaproteobacteria bacterium; assembly: GCA_027293665.1. Taxonomy (GTDB): domain Bacteria; phylum Pseudomonadota; class Gammaproteobacteria; order Pseudomonadales; family Azotimanducaceae; genus SZUA-309. Next base: position 2,995 of record JAPUFN010000019.1, read on the forward strand.
GGTGCAGATCGTCGAGCGAACCCAGAACCCCCGTTACTACGCTTTGCTGGAAGAACTCGATGTATTGACGGGCAATGCCGTGGTGCTCAACACGTCTCTCAACCGCCGGGGTGAACCCATGGTCTGCTCACCACAGGATGCGTTGAACATGTTCAACGGTTCTGACCTTGAGTATCTGGTGATGGAAGACTATCTGGTCACCAAGAAGGAAGATGTCGACTAGCCAGATCATCCTGCAACTCTCACCCAACGATCATCCGCCATTCGCCGATATCTGCGCAGTTTACAAGGCGGCCGGTGAGAGTCTTGGTTGCCGCGTTGTAACGATATTTTTCTCTTCGTCAATAGCGGGTGAGGGCGTCAGTTGGGCGGAATATCTCAACAGCGATGATCTGTCCCGCCTGCGTCCGCTCGTCCGGTCGTTAGAAGATCGCGTGGCTGAACTGGATATCTCGGACCCGATGCTGGCAATTTGTCATCGTTATCGAACCTATCGAGCGTTGCGTGCGAGCGCGATCTGCCCGGGACGAATGGTTGCGCTTGCGCATGAGTTCGGATTTTTCAAGCGCGTTCAGCGACGAGTAGAGCAAAAGCTGTTCGCCCGTGAGTTTCTGTTCGCTGGTGTCTCGCCGGCTGTGCAAGCGAATCTCGGCCAGACAGTATCCCGGCCGCTGTGTCTGGCAAACGGGATCGATCAGGCGGCGCTCAAACAAATGCAGCTGTCGCGGGACGCCGCACTTGTGCAACTGGGCTGTGAGCCCGGGCCCTTCACGGTTGGCGTGATGGGTCGATTGATACCCTGGAAACGCCCGCAGCTGGCAGTGCGCGCCATCGCTGATCTGGCGCAGCGAATTCCGGATGTTCGTCTGCTGATTTTCGGCGAAGGTGAACTCAGAGGCGAGCTCGAAGAGATGGCGCGCGGTCTTCCCGTGGAGATCGTGGGATTTGTACCGGATGCGAAACGCCTGATGCGCGCGCTGGATGTCCTGCTCATGGTTTCAGAGGATCGCGAGGCGTTCGGCATGGTGGCACTCGAGGCCATGGCATCGGGGGTGCCAGTACTCGCCGGGCAAGCGCGAGGCCCCGAGTCAGTATTGGGGGGTGTCGGGTTCTACTACGACAAACCGCAGCCGGATGTGATTGCTGATGCGCTGCAGGAGATTCATGGGTTGTATCAAAGCGGTGGGATCGATGCCCGTATTCAACAAGGGATCGAACGCACCACGCGTGAGTTTTCCGTGGCGGCGGTTGCCCGGCGTCTCGACGATCTCTTCTTTCAGATGGGCTGAGGGCCGAAGGTGCAGGCGTTTACCAGACGTAGACGGTCTAGTAGACGGAAGGTTCGCCGGGTGGCCGGGTTTTGAATCGCCGGTGCATCCACAGATATTGCTCAGGATGTTCTCGG
>JAPUFN010000190.1 GCA_027293665.1 Gammaproteobacteria bacterium
TCGTCGCACCGGGATTCATAGATTTACATGCGCATGGTCAAACCAACGCCGCCAATGAATATCAGGCGCACGACGGGGTCACGACTGCGCTGGAGCTGGAAAGCGGCGTCTATCCGTTGACTCACTGGCTCGACTCGCGCCGTGACAACGCGCTGGTCAATTATGGCGCCACGGCTTCCCACTCTGCGGCAAGAGCGCAAGCAATGCAGAAGTACGCATTGAAGCTCACCGAACTGAAACGCCTGCTCGCGCAAAAAGGCGATCGTGAAGACGCAAGCGACGCGCTGGATGAATTCCTCAGGACCGAATTTGCAGCTTCCGTTTACGATTCATTGTCGAGCAGTGAAATCCCCCGGATGAATCTGGCACTGCAGCGTGAGCTTGAAGCAGGCGCGTTGGGCGTGGGGCTACTTGTGGGCTATCAGCCCGGAGCTACCCGTGAGGAAATATTCGGCCTCTTCAAATTTGCCGGAGAGATTCAGGCGCCAATTTTTGTCCACGTAAGAGATCCCGGAATTCCCGGCATTCAGGAGGTGATTGCCAACGCAGCAGTCACCGGCGCGCCGCTGCACATCGTGCACGTCAACAGCATGGCGCTGGGTGATATCGCACTTGCCATCGATCTCGTCGAAGCCGCTCAGGCACGTGGTCACGACATCACGACCGAACTCTACCCCTATACGGCCGGGTCGACTTCGTTGGAAAGTGCGCTCTTCGATGAAGGCTGGCAGCAGCGGCTCGGCAACATCGGCTATGCAGACATCCAATGGCAGGACACCGGGGAGCGATTGACGGCAGACTCGTTCGAACGCTATCGCGAGAAAGGCGGTGTGGTCATCATCCACATGATGCGCGAGGAATGGATCGACGCCGGCATCGCCCGCGAGTCGGTCATGATTGCATCCGACGGCATGCCCTATGCGCCTGGCGCCCACCCGCGCTCTGCCGGCACTTTCTCGAGGGTGCTTGGCCGTTACGTTCGCGAGCGTGGTGCGTTGAATCTGATGAGCGCCCTGCAGAAAATGACCCTCATGCCGGCAGACCGTCTGTCTGATATCGCACCAGCGATGCGGCTCAAAGGCCGCCTGCAGGTTGGCGCCGATGCGGACATAACGATATTTGATGCCGGTCGGATTATCGACACAGCCACGTTCGAAGCGGACCTGAGTTTTTCCCGCGGCGTTGAATACGTTTTAGTCAACGGCACACTCGTCGTGGACGCTGGCCAGAGCGTTGCAAACGTCTTTCCAGGCAGAGCCATCATTGGCAAATACAAGCGGTAGAGGCTGCCCGGCTCCTAACTGGCGGTCGCCACCACGTCCAGTCTGTTGCCACCGTTGATCATGCCATGCCGGACAGCCATCAGGGTGAGTTCTACATCGCTGTTCACGTTGAGCTTTTCGAATATCCGATAACGGTAGCTGTTGACGGTCTTTGGCGACAGATGCAGATTCGTCGAGATATCATTGACCTTGTGGCAACTGACCACCATCAACATGATCTGCATTTCTCTGTTGCTTAACTGCTCAAACGGTCCTTCCGGCTTGTCTTCGAACGCGGTCACCGCCAACTGTTGTGCGATTTCCGAACCGAGATAGCGTTTACCGATGAACACTCTTTTGATCGCAACGATCAGCTCTTCAGTGGTCACGCCCTTGGTGAGATAACCCGCAGCGCCAGCCTTGAGCACCTGCAACGGAAAAGGGCTTTCATCGTAGGCGGTAAGGGCGATGACGCTGACACTCTGTTCCATCCGGGCGATGCGCCGGGTGGCTTCCAGACCGCCAATGCCGGCCATGCAGATATCCATGAGGACGACATTTGGCCGCAGTTCCCGGGTCAGCCTGACTGCTTCTTCACCCGATTCAGCCTCCCCGACAATTTCCAGGCCTTTTACATCCTGCAGCATCTTCTTCAGGCCGATTCGAAACAGCCGGTGATCGTCCACGATTAAAAGTTTGATCATCGTTGCCCCTGCTTGTCCCCTTGAAGAAGGAGCTACATTAGAGGCGATCAATCCTGCAGTAAATGGTCACTGGCCATTTACTGTAATAGATTCACGAAATCTCCATATTGCGATAGCTTGCTGATATCACTTATGTGAAAGCTTGCAGTCCGGTTTGCGCCCGCCCGAGAATTAGCGCATGAATATCGTGAGTGCCTTCGTAGGTGTTTACAGTTTCAAGGTTCATAACATGCCGGATCACGTGATATTCATCTGATATCCCATTAGCGCCGTGCATGTCCCGAGCTTGTCTTGCGATGTCGAGTGCTTTGCCGCAATTATTGCGCTTCATGAGGGATATGTTCTCGATTGCCAGGCGATCTTCATCTAACAGGCGACCCATTCGAATACAGCCCTGCAAGCCAAGCGTAATTTCAGTCTGCATATCCGCGAGCTTTTTCTGAATGAGCTGGTTTGCCGCAAGGGGACGGCCAAACTGCTTGCGCTCGAGCGTGTAGGTCCGTGCCGCGTGCCAGCAGAATTCGGCTGCACCCATCACACCCCAGGCAATTCCGTAGCGGGCTCGATTCAGGCAGCCGAACGGACCCGCCAGACCCTCGACGTTTGGCAGGAGGTTTGCCTCAGGGACAAACACATTGTCGAGCACGATTTCGCCGGTTACCGACGCTCTGAGACTCATCTTGCCTTCGATCGTCGGCGTGCTGAATCCGTCAAATTCCCGTTCAACTACAAACCCGCGAATCACCCCGTCGAGTTTCGCCCACACCACCGCAAGATCTGCGATGGGCGAGTTCGTGATCCACATCTTCGCACCGTTGATGACAAACCCACCGTCGGCCGCCTTCGCGGTGGTGATCATACTGCCTGGATCAGAACCATGGTCGGGCTCCGTGAGCCCGAAACAACCCACCCACTCACCCGAGGCAAGTTTTGGCAGATAGCGTTCGCGCTGGTCTTCGGTGCCATAGGCGTGAATGGGGTGCATGACGAGTGACGACTGCACGCTCATCGCGGATCGATAACCCGAGTCGACGCGTTCGATTTCACGCGCCATCAATCCGTAGGAGACGTAGTTCACGCCGGAGCAACCGTACTTGGCCGGCAGTGTTGCGCCCAGGAGTCCAAGCGCACCCATTTCATTCATGATTTCGCGGTCGAAATGCTCTTCACGATTGGCGAGGAGGACGCGCGGTTGCAACTTATCCTGCGCATAGTCGCGCGCCGTATCCCGGATCATACGTTCTTCTTCGCTGAGCTGATCCTCCAGCAAAAGGGGATCATCCCAAATAAAACCCTGGCGAACGCTACTCATGATTGAAATCTCTCAACGACCGGAAGGCGAAGGCGCACAGGCTAATGGAGTGACTCGCCGGCTGCAATCGCCTTGGCTATACTGCGCGACCCCGACCAATCCCCCTCCTTTAGCGATGGAGAGAGCGATGGAGAGAACAATGGAGACCCTCAATGGCGCTCGATGAGTCGACACTGCAGCAGCTACTCACAACGCTCGAGCGGTTCGTCAGTGAGCGCCTCGTGCCGCTGGAAGCCCAGATAGCTGAAGAAGATCACATTCCCGAAGAGGTTGTGGCCGAGATGCGCAGCCTGGGACTGTTCGGGATGACGATTCCGGAGGAGTACGGCGGTCTGGGGCTCAACACGCTGGAGGAATGCCGGGCGATCATGGTTTTGGGCAACACGGCCCCGGCGTTTCGATCCGTGTTCGGCACCAATAACGGAATCGGCTCGCAGGGACTGGTGATGGATGGCACCGAGGAGCAGAAGGCGTATTACCTGCCGAAGATGGCGACCGGTGAAATCATCGGTGCCTTCGCGCTGACCGAACCCGATGCCGGGTCGGATTCCGGATCGGTACAAACTTCCGCTAAAGTCGATGGTGATGAATTCGTTCTCAACGGCACCAAACGCTACATCACGAACGCCCCGCAGGCACAACTCTTCACCGTTTTCGCGCGAACCGATCCCCGGGAGAAAGGCTCACGTGGCGTGAGCGCTTTTCTGGTGGACGCCGATACGCCGGGAATCACGCTCGGTGCGAAAAACAGGAAGATGGGTCAGCAGGGCGCGCATGTCTGTGACGTAATATTCGACGACTGCCGGGTGCCGGCTTCGGCGATAATCGGCGGTAGCGCGAATCTCAATAAAGGATTCGCCACCGCCATGAAAACGCTCGACCGGGGTCGCCTGCACATCAGCGCACTGGCGGTCGGTTGTGCCAACCGTCTCATCGATGAGAGCCTCAAGTATGCGGTGGAGCGCAAACAATTCGGTCAGCCGATCGCCCAGTTCCAACTCATTCAAGCGATGATCGCCGACAGCAAAGCTGAGACTTACGCGGCCGAATGCATGGTGCTGGATGCTGCGTCCCGCCGCGACGCAGGCGAGGCT
>JAPUFN010000191.1 GCA_027293665.1 Gammaproteobacteria bacterium
CACCGTCGGGTTGCGCTGGATTTACGGGCCGTTCGATTTCTGCGCAGTTCGCGACAACCTTGCCGTAGCCCTGACTGCCGGTGAGTTCACAATTGCTGAATGCGACTTCGGCAGATGCCCCGTTGCCGCAGCAGATCAGGCCTGACAGGAAGAGCGTCTGCAGCGTTCTTCGCATTCAGCTCAGTCGCGCGATACAGAATCGGCCGAGAGCATCCAGGGCATCGCGATATTCATTGTCAGGCAGTGCCTGGAGGCAGGTTATCGCCCGGTCACTTTGCGCTCGAGCGGCGCGTTGCGTGTAGTCCAGGGCGCCGCTGTTGCGCACGATTGCCAGCACTTCCGGCAACGCGTTGATGGATTTCGCCGCGATTGCATCGCGGATTGTCCGGCCGTCCCCCGGTGAGGCATTGGCCAGCGCGTATATGAGGGGCAGAGTCATCTTGCCTTCAGCCAGATCATCGCCGATGTTTTTTCCCATGGCCTGAGTGTCACCGGCGTAATCGAGCCAATCATCCACCAATTGGTAGGCAAGGCCGAAATGCAGGCCATATTCCCGCAATGCCACGATAGCCCGTGGGTCGCCGCTGCTGAGAACGGCAGAGGTATGGGCGGCTGCCTGGAACAGCAGGGCAGTCTTACAGCGGATCACCTCCAGATATTCGGCCTCGCTGATGCCACAGTTGCCGACGTTGGCCAGTTGCAGCACCTCGCCTTCTGCGATGGTGTTGGTTGCGTCTGACAGAATCGACATGATATCCAGACTGCCGAGTTCGACCATCAGTTGAAAAGCTCTCGAATACAGGAAATCTCCTACCAGAACGCTCGGCGCGTTGCCCCAGGTTGCGTTGGCAGTTGCGCGGCCGCGGCGTAAATCGGAGCGATCAACGACGTCGTCGTGGAGGAGCGTGGCTGTGTGCAGAAACTCGATGATGGCGGCGAGTTCAATCTGCCTTGTGCTATCACTGTAGTTATCACCGAGGCAACAGCGTGCCCCAAGCAGTACCATGAGCGGGCGTAACCGCTTGCCACCGCTTGCCACGATGTATTCGCCAATTTCCTCGACGAGTTGCACATCAGAGGTGAGTTGTTTTGGAATGAGCCGGTTTACCGCGGCGAAGTCCTCTGCCACCAGTGCGTAGACGGTCTCCAGCGCGTCGAGCCGATCGGCGGCCTGACTGACGCGGGCAGCGGCTATGGCGGTATCGCCTGGCATGACGTGTGCTTGTGACCTCGCTGTGTAGGGCAACAATGCGGCAATTGCTCGCCGGTCGCCGAGTTTGATTGTCTCCCGCAAGGCCTCTTTATGCGCTATTCGCAATCTGCCGTCCAGCCCCTGCTAACTCGTTGTAATCCCGAAGTTTTGCCCGTAGAATTACGCGCCTTTCGCGCCAGCCCCCCGGTATAGCCCACTTTCGGTGAGGATCTGAGGGGTTGAGCTATCTGGCGAATGACCAGAAATTCACGAATCAGCCCCTTATGCGGGGCAACTTCCCGGCATTTTAATACAGCCGGTGATGGTGCAGGAGTACAACGATATGTTCGCGGTGTTTAGCAGCGGCGGCAAACAGCATCGAGTGACCGAAGGCGAGGTTATCAAACTCGAGTTGCTGAAAGCCGAACCGGGTGAAAAAGTCGTCTTCGACAAGGTGCTGATCGTGGCTGATGGCGACGATGTCAGTGTCGGCCAGCCCTATGTTGCCGGTGGCAAGGTGACTGCGGAGGTCATCAGCCATGACCGTGGCAAGAAAATTCGTGTCATCAAGTTCAAACGCCGCAAGGATTACCTGCGTCGGCAGGGCCATCGGCAATGGTTCACGGAACTCAAAATCACTGGCATCAGCGCGTAGGAGAAACTCACAATGGCACACAAGAAAGCTGGTGGCAGTACCCGTAACGGACGAGATTCGCAATCCAAGCGCCTCGGCGTGAAGAAATACGGCGGTGAGTTGGTCACAGCAGGCAACATCCTCGTGCGCCAGCGGGGAACGAAATTTCACGCCGGGCACAACGTGGGATGCGGCCGGGATCATACCCTGTTTGCCAAGGCAGACGGCCACGTGCGGTTCGTAACACGAGGCAGACAGAGCCGGAAGTTTGTCACGGTGGAAGCCGAAGCCTGAGAAACAAACCCCGCTCAGCCAGCGGGGTTTTTTTTATCCAGTTCGTGATATGCAATTCATTGACGAAGCCACAATACGAGTGGAAGCCGGGAAAGGTGGCGGCGGCTGCCTGAGTTTCCGGCGGGAGAAATACATCGCGCGCGGTGGCCCCGATGGTGGTGACGGTGGTATCGGCGGCAGCGTCGTACTGATTGCCGACGCCGCGTTGAATACTCTGATCGATTTTCGCTATCAGCCCCTTTATCGCGCGGCCAACGGGCAACCGGGCAGTGGTCGCAACAAGACCGGTGCTGGGGGGCCGGAGAAGCGGGTTCGGGTGCCGGTAGGTACCGCTGTGATCGATGATGAGACGCTCGAAACGGTAGGTGACATCACAGCAGCCGGCCAGGAATTACTGGTGGCGATTGGCGGTGACCACGGCTTCGGCAACACGCACTTCAAATCCAGCACCAACCGCGCGCCACGCCGGACGACTGCCGGCGAACCCGGCGAACATCGCGTTTTACGTTTGCAGTTGAAATTGCTGGCCGATGTTGGTCTGCTGGGTTTACCAAACGCTGGCAAGTCAACGTTGATCAGTACCGTTTCCGCTGCCAGGCCGAAGATTGCCGATTATCCGTTCACCACCCTGGTGCCGAGTCTTGGTGTCGTACGGGCAGGCGCCGACAGCAGTTTCGTTATGGCGGATATCCCGGGGCTCATCGAAGGTGCGGCCGAAGGTGCCGGCCTCGGTGTGCAGTTTCTCAGACACCTCGCGCGGACCCGCATCCTCGTACATCTGATCGAAGTCGCTCCGCTCGAACGCACGGATCCGCTGGAAAATGCCCGGCTGATCGATGATGAGTTGTCCCGCTATAGTCAGGCGCTGGCTGAGCGGCCGGTGTGGATGGTTGTGAGCAAGATTGATCTTGCAGAGACCGAAGTGGTCGATGCACTCCTCGCCGAACTTGAACGGCGTTATCCGCAGCGTCCCTGTTTTGCTATATCCGCGGCTACGGGCGCCGGTTTGCAGGAACTCACCGCCGCTCTCATGCAGGCGATCGCTGGTATTGCAGTCGAACTTGCGGAGAATGCAGAATTCGCCAAAGCACAGGAGGCGCTGGAGGTGCGAATTGCGGATGATGTTCTGCAGAGTTCCCTGCGCAGGCACGCCCAACGCACCGAACGGGGCAGATCCGGATCTGTGGAAGATACAGATGATGCAGGTGGCGATGATGGCCCGGATGTGGTGTATGTCAGCGAATGACTATGACTGAGGAATCACTGCGCGCTGCATTGGCAACAGCGGAGACGATTGTCGTCAAGATCGGCAGCGCACTGTTGACCGACCCTGTGCACGGCCTTGCGCATGATCTGATGGCGCGCTGGTGCGCTGAAATCACCGGCTTGCTGGCTTCGGGCAAGCGCGTGTTGCTGGTGACATCTGGTGCAGTGGCCGAAGGCGTCAGCCGCCTGGGTCTGCAGCAGTGGCCGACATCCGTGCATGAATTGCAGGCGACCGCGGCGGTCGGCCAGATGGGTCTCGTCCAGGCCTATGAGCAGGCTTTCGCGGCACACGGCCGCCATACGGCAATGGTGCTGCTGACGCATGATGATCTCGCGGATCGTCAACGTTACCTGAATGCGCGCTCGACGCTGACGACCCTGCTCGAATTCGGCGTCGTGCCGGTGATTAATGAGAACGATACCGTCGCTACCGACGAGATCCGCTTTGGTGACAACGATACGCTCGCAGCGCTGGTGACGAACCTGTTGCAGGCGGAGTTGCTGGTTGTGCTCACAGATACTGATGGGCTTTATGAAGCAGACCCGCGCTCAGTGGCTGATGCCGCCTTCGTGCCTTTTGCCCAGGCCAGTGACGCCAAGCTCGATACGATGGTCGCGGGTTCGGGGCGATTGGGACGTGGTGGCATGATCACCAAACTTAAGGCCGCACGTCTGGCTGCACGCTCCGGTGCCAACACCGTTATTGCAGATGGCCGCGCCACTGATGTGCTCAAACGCATCGTCGCAGGAGAATCTCTCGGGACGTTGCTTGCCGCAGATCTTTCGCCTCTGGATGCCAGAAAGCGCTGGATTGCCGGTCAACTGAAGGCCGCGGGAGACCTGGAACTCGATGCCGGTGCCGTGGCTGCATTGACTCACAAAGGCGTCAGCCTCTTAGCGGTGGGTGTGGTGAGCGTCAGCGGCAAATTTTCCCGTGGTGATCTGGTGCGATGCGTGGATTCGCAGGGCGCACTCGTTGCTCAGGGCTTGTCAAACTATTCGAGCGCGGAGACACAGAAGGTACTGGGTGTGGCGTCGCAGGATATTGCGAACCGGCTAGGCTACAGTTTCGAGCCCGAGTTGATACATCGTGACAACCTGGTACTGCTGAACGATGCCTGACGAGACATGCGCCTGCGCGGTTGCAGGGCGCCGGACATCGGCCCCCTGCAACGGGTTGGGTTTAACTTGCCAGCGCGGAGATCTGCGCGTGCAGGCGTGACTTGTGCCGGGCTGCTTTGTTCTTGTGCATGATGCCTTTCGTTACCATGCCATCGATCACCGGAATTGCCGTTGTCAGGGCGGCTGCTGCCGTAGTCTGGTCACCGGTTGCAATCGCGGCATTCACGCGCTTGATGTAAGTGCGGACCATTGATCGCTGGCTTGCGTTCTGCCGACGACGCTTTTCCGCCTGTCGTGTACGCTTTCGTGCTTGTGCGCTATTCGCCAAAGGGGGTCTCCTGGGAGTCCTATTTTTAAGGCGCGCTAATATGCCGCTGAGGTATGGGTATGTCAACCGGAACTGAGCAGGAATCCCAGAACGTTGCCGCACAGGGCAGCGTTGTTGCAGGGATGACGTTGCTCTCCCGGCTGTCGGGTCTTGTCCGGGATGTCGTGTTGTCCTACTTTTTCGGCGCCAGCGGCGTCGCTGATGCGTTTTTCGTCGCGTTTCGCATTCCCAACTTCTTCCGCCGCCTGTTCGCCGAAGGTGCATTCAACCAGGCTTTTGTGCCGGTACTCGCGCGTTATCGAGATGGCGCCCGGGTCGAACTACTGGAGTTCAGCCGCGTCATGTCGGGCAATCTCGGGGCTGCGTTGATCGTCTTCGTGGTGCTCGGAATTATTTTCGCTCCTGGGATCGTCGCGATTTTTGCCCCGGGTTTCTGGTCGGATTCGGCACGCTTCGATCTCACGACCGACCTACTGCGCATCACGTTTCCCTATCTCGGGTTCATCTCGATGACAGCCTTTGCTGGCGCTCTGCTCAACAGCCATCACCGCTATGCGGTACCTGCGTTCACGCCGGTGCTGCTCAACGCCTCCCTTATTTGCGCCGTATTCTTCGCCGCCGGCTACTTCAGTCAGCCGGTTTTCGCGCTTGCCTGGGGAGTGTTTTTTGCTGGTGTGGCGCAGTTGCTTTTCCAGTTGCCTTCGCTCGCCCGGCTGGGTCTGATCGCACGGCCGACGATCAGCTTCGAGCATGCGGGGGCGAAAAAGGTCGGTGTTCTGCTTGTGCCGGCGGTTTTTGCAGCGTCAGCCAGCCAGATCAATGCGCTGATCGGTACGATTCTCGCCTCCACACTGCAAACGGGGAGTATTTCCTGGCTCTATTACTCCGATCGTCTGCTCGAACTGCCAATCGGCCTGGTGGCAGTCGCGCTCGGCACGGTGTTGCTGCCCAATCTATCCCGCCTGGCCAGTGTAAATGATACCGTCAGATTCAGTGCAACCCTGGATTGGGGCGTCCGCGTGGGCATCTATTTCGGTATCCCCGCTGCAGCCGCTTTGTACGTGCTTGCGCTGCCACTGGTTTCCAGCATATTCATGCATGGTGCGCTGACGGACATTGATGCCAGAATGACGGCATTGAGCCTGCAGGCATTTGCTGTGGGGCTGCCGCCTCTTGTGCTGGTGAAAGTACTGGCACCTGCCTACTTTTCTCGTCAGGACACGAAAACACCTTTCAACTATGCCGTGATAGCCGTTGTCACCAACGTCCTGCTGAGCCTTGCACTGTTCCGCTTCATGGGTCATGTCGGCCTCGCGTTGGCGACGTCCTGTGCTGCATGGGTGAACGCGCTGTTGCTCTGGCGCGGACTTATCGCAGCAGGCTGCTACCAACCGACGACGGTAACCGGCTACGCCCTGCTGCGCGCTGCTCTGGCAACCAGCGTGATGGTTGCATGCCTTGGCTATCTTGCGCCGGAATCCGCGCAATGGCTCACCGCTTCGGTGGCGACGCGCGTCGTCTGGCTGATGGTGGCGGTCGCCGGTGGCACCGGCGTGTATGCACTCGTTCTGCTGTTATCGGGGACCCGGCCGCGGCACCTGCTGCATCGCACGTAAGCGGTTGCCAGAAGCCGTATAATGGCCGCCATGGAAATCATTCACGGGCTCTACAGTCTCAAGCCCCGCCATAAAAACTGCGTACTGACGATCGGCAACTTCGATGGCGTGCACCACGGGCATCAATTGCTGCTCGCACACCTGGTGGCGAAAGGTCGAGAACTTGGCGTGCCCAGCCTGCTGCTGACGTTCGAGCCTCTGCCACGTGAGTTTTTTGCCGGGTCGAGCGTACCGGCAAGACTTACCCGTTTTCGCGAAAAGATCACACTGCTGCAACGAACCGAACTCGATAGAGTGCTGTGTTTACCATTTAACGAACGTACCCGCCGCACTTCGGCTGAATGGGTGATTGAAGAGTTGCTGCACAATATGCTGGGAATTCGTTATGTGGTAGTGGGAGATGATTTTCGGTTTGGTAAAGATCAGGCGGGCGACTACGACATGCTCAAGAAAGCAGGCGATCACTACGGGTTCGGCGTCAGTCAACTTGGCACTTTGACATTCGAACATGAGCGTGTAAGTAGCTCGCGGATCCGGGAAGTGCTTGCGGAGGGTAATTTCGAGTTGGCGGAGAAGCTCCTGGGGCACCCGTACTTCATCATGGGTAGAGTTGTTTATGGCCGTCAGCTCGGTCGAGAGCTCGGCTCACCCACGGCCAACATCCGGTTGCAGAGATATCGTGCTGCGTTGGATGGAGTGTATGCGGTGCGAGCCAGCGGTCTGGATCGCACCTATGAAGGGATTGCCAACATAGGGATTCGGCCCACTGTCGATGGCAAAGAGCCGTTGCTGGAAGTTCATATATTCGATTTTTCACGCGACATCTATGGCGAACTGCTCACGGTCGAATTCCTGCACAAGATTCGCGATGAACAGACATTTGATGGCCTTGAAGCCCTCACGGCGCAGATTCAAGCGGACATTCGCACGGCCAAAAGCTGGTTTGCCGATGCTGACGCGTGATCTTACCTATTTGAGCGGGGCAGGCGTGCTGATCGTGATCGATCAGTTGAGCAAATGGCTGGTGCGCGACTCACTGAGCTATGGCGAGGAAGTCGTTGTTACCAGCTTTTTCAGCTGGGTTCGCTGGCACAATGAAGGGGCGGCCTTTTCCATGCTCGACGGTGCCGATGCGCGCTGGTTTTTCGTCGCGCTCGCGATCGGTTTCAGCGCATTCATCCTCTTCGAATTACGCCGTCTGCCGGTCCATGATCGCATGATGCGACTGGTCTTCGCGCTCATCCTGGGCGGTGCGCTGGGCAATATGATCGATCGTCTGTTTCTCGGCTACGTCGTGGATTTCGTACTCGTGCACTACGCGGAAGTGTGGTCTTTCCCCGCTTTTAATGTCGCAGACTCCGCACTCAGTATCGGTGCGACGCTCTGGATCGGCACGATGGCTTTCGAATATCTGCGCACACGGCGTGACAAGCACTCAACAGCGGCGTCACAGTGACGCGTGACATCATCACAACGAGTTCGCAGTTGCGGATCGGTGAGGGCGTTCGCATCACCCTGCATTTTTCTCTTTTGCTCGAATCGGGCGAAGAGATCGACACCACGCGGCGTGGCAAGCCCGCTCAGTGTGTTTTGGGTGACGGCAGTCTGCTGCCTGGCTTCGAAGACGCCATACGGGGCATGCGCAAAGGTGACGATGCGCAGATACGGCTGGCCGCGGCCGATGCGTTTGGCGAACATCGCCGGGAGAACGTGCATTTCATCGACAGGCAGCAGTTTGCAGACATGGACCTGGAACCGGGATTGCTGATTTCCTTCGCCGGTCCCGGTGGTGAATTACCCGGTAAAGTGGTCAAGGTTCTGGCTAACCGGGTGCAGGTGGATTTCAATCATCC
>JAPUFN010000192.1 GCA_027293665.1 Gammaproteobacteria bacterium
GGGCGGATCCTGATCGCGGCCGAAGAGGAATTCCAGTTAGGTCAGATGCTTGACATTCTGCAGGACAAACTGAACCGCCGCGGCGTTGACGTGCGCGCCCTGGACCCGGGAGACATCGAAGCCGCCGGTAAGCAGAAACGCCAGCACTTCGCGCTGAAACAGGGTATCGACCGGGATACGGCGAAGAAAATCACGAAACGCATCAAAGACTCCAAACTCAAGGTCCAGGCTCAGGTGCAGGGCGAACAGGTCAGGGTCACGGGCAAGAAACGCGATGACCTGCAGGCCGTGATGGCGGATCTCAAGGAGGCAGGGCTCGACATTCCGCTCAATTTCAGCAACTTTCGCGACTGACCTGCCGCGTTTGGCCTCCTGGCTGAAATCCGCTCGCATTTATGCCCACCCCCGGGTACTCGGCATCGCGTTCCTCGGTTTTTCTGCCGGCCTGCCATTCCTGCTCGTTTTCTCCACGCTATCGGCGTGGCTCACCGACTACGGGATCAGCCGCTCAACCATCGGCTTCTTCAGCTGGATTGGCATCACCTACTCCATCAAAGTGTTCTGGGCGCCAGTCGTGGACCGGCTCCGGTTGCCGGTTCTCGGCCGCTGGCTTGGTCAGCGTCGTTCCTGGATGCTGCTCGCACAACTCGGTATCGCCGCAGGGCTTCTCGGCATGGCGTACACGGATCCTGCGGCCGATCTGACCGCGGTTGCCCTATTCGGGCTGCTGGTGGCTTTCGCGTCGGCCACCCAGGACATCACAATCGATGCGTACCGCATCGAGGCGGTCGAGGAAGAGCGTCAGGCGGCAATGGCGGCTTCTTATATATTCGGCTACCGGCTGGCGCTGCTGGTGGCCGGGGCAGGTGCGCTTTACATCGCTGAGTTCGCTTCCTGGCAGATCGCCTACATCTGTATGGCGCTCGCGGTGATCGTCGGCGTCGTGACCACGCTTACCATCGCGGAGCCGGAAAAAAATCTCGCCATCGCAACTGCTGCTCTCGAAGAAAGGGTGCTGGCGTTTTCGATGAGCCGCGCCCACTGGCCGGACTCGCTGCGGCGAGTTGGCGAGTGGTTCCTGCGCGCCGTGGTGTGCCCCTTCATCGATTTCTTTGAGCGCAACGGTTGGTTCGCATTCCTGCTGCTCGGGGTAATCGGCTTGTACCGAATCAGTGACATCACCATGGGCGTTATGGCCATTCCGTTCTACCTGGATCTCGGCTTCAGCAAATCCGAGATCGCAAGCATCGTGAAGGTGTTCGGCTTCGGCATGACCCTCGTTGGCGCTGCTGTCGGCGGTATGGTGGTTGTCCGCTTCGGGCTCGAACGCATTCTCCTGGTGGGGGCCATACTGGTCGCGCTGACCAATCTGCTGTTTGCTGTCATGGCCAGTTTTCCGGCGGATGAGTTCCTGCTGATGCTTGTGATCAGCGCGGACAATTTCAGCGGCGGGCTCGCCAATGTCGTGTTCATTGCGTTTCTGTCGAGCCTGACCAACAGGGCGTACACGGCGACCCAGTACGCACTGTTCTCTTCACTGATGACACTGCCGGGCAAATTTATCGGGGGCTATGCCGGAGTGATGGTAGATGCGTTCGGCTACTCGAGTTTCTTCACGTACGCCGCGGCTCTTGGCATTCCGGCCATCGTGCTGATCATGGTGTTGACGAAGCTCGCGCGCCCGGCGGCCATCACGCTGGCACCCAGCGGTGCTGACGCGCTACGCGAGGACCGACGAAGCTGACCCCCTCAGCTTGCAGCCGCCGTTTCTGCAGACTGTGGCTGTCGCCTGCGGTTCTCAGAGATATCTGCAAGCTTGCGTTTATGACCCGATGCCAGGGCAGTTTTGAGCCTCGCGGCAGCACCCGCAGTGTGCGGCCCACGTAGCGGGCGTGACTCGGCATGCCGGCAAGTGCTGCAACCTGGCCATAGGTTGCCACTTTGCCCCGTGGAATCATTGCGACGATCTGCCAGATCCGCTCGGCTGGTGAGGCTTGCAATTCGTTGTCCGCGCCTGCAGATTCAGTCTGTGGACGCGAGGCAGTGGCCTTTATGTGGCTCTTGGTTTTTTTTCTGACACCCATAGTCGAAATGTACCTCCTGATCGAAGTCGGTGGCTACATTGGGACGTTGCCGACTATTGCAGCGGTCATGATTACCGCCGTTATCGGGGTGGCATTGCTGCGCCGGCAGGGACTTGCGACGCTGACCCGTGGCATGGGCCGGTTGCAACGCGGCGAATTACCTGCTCTTGAAATGGTTGAAGGCCTGCTCCTGGCGGTGGCGGGAGCGTTGTTGCTGACGCCCGGCTTCATCACCGATGGTGTCGGCTTCGTGCTGCTGACCCCCATCACGCGAGGCCTGATTGCCGAACGGGTGCTCGCCAATGTGCGGGTCGTTGAGGCCACAGGAGGCGCGAGCTTTGGGGGCGGCACGCGGCCACCGGCGCAGAATGACGATTCTGCTGATTCCCGCATCATCGAGGGTGAATTCAGCGCCAACGACGATTCCGCGAGCAACGATTCCGACAGCAAGACCACAGGCTGAGATAAAGCCGCGCCGAGCGCCTTTTTCTCCTGGTCGGCCTTGAATTGCCGGTCACAGGACCCATTTAAACCCCTACCGCGGTTGTGAGCCGGGCGAATAGCGTCGCAATGACCCGTTCTACGAGGGCGTCCGCTTTTCTCGCCAAGGCCAATATTGCCACTTGCAACTCGCGCAGCGGTCACTATCATATGCGACCCTTGAATTAGCACTCTCATCATGAGAGTGCTAATGGCCTCTTGAAAAATGATCGATCGAAGATCAGACGAAAACTGGGAGAAATTAGGTAATGAACATTCGACCCTTACACGATC
>JAPUFN010000193.1 GCA_027293665.1 Gammaproteobacteria bacterium
CAGGCGCTCCTGGTAATGTCGTTGACCATCTCAACGTCTATCGACCCATCGACGATGCCTCTCAGCGTGTTTGGCAGGAAATTTGTAAACGCAGCGATTCGCTGACGTAAACTGGCAATGTTGAGATTTTCTGGTGCGTTCAGGTTGTGCAGGTCCTGCACGTGAGGCAATTTGGAAAACTCCGTTGATGTGTCGGCTGCAGCACCTACCGTACCCAGAAACATGGCGTGGTCGGTTACCGCATAGAAATCCAGTGGTTGGCTGAGTTGCACGTCAAAGCCGCCGGGGTGTTTGATTGCTTCACCCTTTGCGTACCGATACGCATCATAAGGTGTCGCCAGAGTGCCAAATGCGAAAGCATCAAAACTATAGGTTGTGTGGACATGGAGATCACCGAAGTAGGCGTTGCGCTGCGCATTTTCTGCAGGATTGACAATTATGATGTTTGCAGGCATCTCAAGGCTCAAGCCGCCGAACCGGCGGGTGGGTGTCTCACCGGCTGCGCTCGCATCCTCAGTAGCGGAAATCGCGGGCGCAGCAGTCGCGTCATTTTCAGAATCAGCAACGGAATCCGTGGATTCCGCGCATCCGGCAAGAGCCGCGAGCGCGCCAGCGGTACAGATAATCCTTAATGAATTCCTCACCGTGCTATCCCCCTCAAATTCGAATCTAACAAGTTATCCCTTTGCGGGGATTCTAACCGGTATGGGATGTCTTTCGTTAGCCACTATTCAGGTGGCTTGTCACTTAAGCTTGCGCAGCCCTGTGAAAAAAGTTAAACGATAGTATCTGGCAGCTGAAGAACGACACCATGGATTTGATACTTCGAGGGGGCACGGTGGTCACGGTTGGCGGCAGGGCAACCGTGGATGTCGGCATCGACAATGGACAGGTCGTCCAGCTGGGCGGAGACATGTCTGGCTCGCGAGAAATCGAGGCGACTGGTCATTTTATCACCCCGGGTGGGGTGGACCCACATGTACATCTAACACCGCCGACCCGCCAGACCGATGGCTGGAATTGGTCGGATGACTTTGAATCAGGCTCCCGCGCTGCTCTGGCAGGTGGCATCACGACGTTTGGCAATATGTGCTTTCCGGAGCGCGATCAGTCGCTGGTGGAGGCGATCGCCAGAGACGATGAAGAAGCGCAGGAACTATCGATCGCCGACTATTTTCTTCACCCAGTATTGACGTATCCAAGCAAAGAGAATCTCGCTGACATCACCACACTCCATGAGCAGGGTCACACATCGATCAAGATTTTTCTTTCGTTTCGTGGGTTTGATCGGCACGTGCCTGAATTTCTCGAGGCGATGCGCATTGTCGAAAAAGCCGGTGGAATAACGCTCATTCATTGTGAAGACGCAGCGATTATCGATTGTTGTTGTAACCTGCTGCGCGAAGCGGGAAAAATTGAACCCCGTTACTTTCCCGAAGCACGACCCGTGCAGGCCGAAGCGGTATCCACGTACCGAGCCGTTGGATTTTGCGAAACGACGGGCTGCCCCAGCTATATTGTTCACCTCTCCAGCGCCAGGGCGCTAGCTGCCTGTCACGACGGACGCAGTCGCGGTGTCCCGGTCTATGTCGAAACCAGACCGTTGTATCTGTATCTCACCCGGCAACGTTTTGATGAGGAGGATGGGGCAAAGTATGCCGGTGCACCACCGTTGCGCGAGCAGTCGGACGTCGATGCGATGTGGGCCGCGCTGGCTATCGGCAACATAGATACGCTCGCGACGGATCACGCTCCCTGGTTACTTGCGGAAAAGCTGGATCCTGAACTTGATGTCACCAATCTGCGACAAGGGGTGGCGGATCTCGAGACCAGTCTACCCATGCTCTATTCCACCGGCGTGCTCGGCGGACGAATAAGTCTCGAGCAATTTGTCGCAGTTACGTCGACCAATCCGGCGAAGCTATTCGGGCTTTACCCGCAAAAAGGCACCCTCGGCGTCGGCAGTGACGCAGACTTGGTTGTCTGGGACGATCAGGCGTGCAGAACCATTGATGGTGCTGCAATGCACTCTCGCTCAGACTACTCACCTTACGACGGGATGAAAGTAACAGGCTGGCCGAAGTACACCATCAGCCGTGGCGAAGTAGTCGCCGAAGGCGCCGACGTCATCGGTAAACGCGGGAGGGGGCGGCTGGTTCGACGCGGTCCGCATCGATCGATTTGAACTTCAGTTGGTGGTAGCGACACGTATGAGATAACCGCCGGATCGCTCGTCCATCTCCAGAACCAGTTGACCACGCGTTTGTGCCTCTTCGAGCAGATCACTGAACGAACGAAACCCATAGAAGCTTTCATTGAACCCAGGGCGACGCCGTTTGAGAGTCTGTTTGATCATTGAACCCCACAGCTTCTCGCGGTCGCCACGCTCCGCCTGTATCGCCTCTACAGTCTCAAGAACCAGCGCGATGGCTTGCTCCGCTTTGTCTTCTGTTTTCTTTTTGCCGCCTGTTTCCTGATTGGCTGCGGTTTTCTTTGGTGCGCGCTTGTTCTGGCGTTTTTTTGTCGATTGCTGATCGCGCACGAGATCGTCGTAGTAGATGAACTCATCACAGTTGCTGATGAGAAGATCCGATGTGGAATTCTTGACACCTATGCCAATGACGGTTTTGGCGTTCTCCCGGAGCTTGCTGACCAGCGGAGAGAAATCGGAGTCACCGCTGATAATGACGAAAGTGTCGATGTGCGCTTTTGTGTAGCATAGATCCAGCGCGTCGACGACCATTCGGATGTCTGCGGAGTTTTTTCCGGATTGGCGCGTGTGTGGTATTTCGATGAGTTCGAAAGCGGCTTCGTGCATCGGAGGCTTGAATTCTTTGTATCGCTCCCAGTCGCAGTAAGCTTTTTTGAACACAATCGTGCCTTTCAGCAGCAATCGCTCGAGCACGAGTTGAATGTCGAATTTCGCGTATTTAGCATCCCGCACGCCGAGTGCGACATTTTCAAAGTCGCAGAACAAAGCCAGATTATCGTTGTCGTTTTCGCTCAATGGCCTGAGCTCCTCAAAATTCAGCGCTGTAAAGAGCTAAGCCTACATCCCATCGGTCACGAGGTGTGAGTTGAATCGTGACGGATCGACCCTCTGCAGTGGGGAGTTGCACCCGCTGCCTATTTATCAGTCAATGCCCGTCTGCTAAGAACCAGTGAAGGCGTGAGTTGGCATATTCTGCGAGGCCTGTGAATTGACGGATCTGTCCCACCCGTGGGCCAGCGTGCGCCGCGCAAACGATCCCGGGAGTCTGGCCGAGCCCGCACTGGTGTTGACTGCTGTCGGGATCGAAAATCGAATTGCGCAGGATGAGTTCGACTGGTGTCTGCTGGTGCCTGAGGATCTGGTCGGGGAAGCGCAACGCGAACTGGCGGATTACCAGCTGGAAAATCGGCCTTTGCTGCCGCGGCAGGCAACGGTTCGGACCCTCGAAAGCGGCTGGGTGGGCGTGCTTGGCTTTCTTGCGGTCATCTGGCTACTGCCCACGTTGCAGCAGATGGCAGTATTCGATTGGGACTGGCATGCGCTTGGACGCATGGAAGCCGGCTCCGTTATGGCGGGACAGTGGTGGCGTACGATCACTGCGCTGACGCTGCATTCTGGCATCGTCCATATTCTTGGTAATTCGTTGTTTGGCGCAGTGTTCGGCGTGTTCGTCGGCCGCTATCTCGGCTCGGGCTTCGGCTGGTTACTGATACTTCTAAGTGGTGCGATCGGCAATGGCCTGAACGCCTGGTTGCAGGCAGAGTCTTTCCGGTCAATTGGCGCGTCCACGGCAACGTTTGGTGCCCTGGCCATTGGCGCTGCCTACGTCTGGCGGCGGGGTTACTTCAAGGTGGGTAGCTTGCGTCGCAGTCTGGCACCGGTGTTCGCAGGTATTGCGTTGTTGGCGTATACCGGAGTCGGCGGTGAAAACACCGATATCGTGGCCCATTTCACCGGTTTTGCTGCGGGCATCTGCCTGGGAATTCTCGCCGCTTCATTTGATGTGAGGCGCCTGGGACACAGCGGTCAATACATTGCCGGGGTCATCTGCCTGGGCTTGGTCTGTTATTCGTGGGCACTGGCTGGAAGTTCGGTCTGAACCGTCTTCAGCCATGGCCGATTTGAGCGTCAGAGCATTGCTGCAGGGCTGTATTCCTTGAGACGCTCGAGAGCGGAGGTCAGCGCGATGTAGAAATTCTCGATGTTACTGTCTTCGAC
>JAPUFN010000194.1 GCA_027293665.1 Gammaproteobacteria bacterium
CTAAAGGCTAACACCCGGTACTACTGTCAGACGATGCGTGAGTCCGTCTTGCCCCAGTAGGCGTCTTTGATCAATCGCTTGTACAGTTTGCCGGTCGGCAGTCTTGGTAGTTCATCCATGAAGTCGAGGCTTCTCGGGCACTTGTAGTGCGCGATGTGCTCCCGGGCATAGTCCAGCAGTTCCGCTGCAACCTCGGCACTTTCTTCGATACCGTCGGCAAGCTGTACTACCGCTTTGACTTCCTCGCC
The DNA here is from genome assembly GCA_027293665.1 of Gammaproteobacteria bacterium. Lineage (GTDB taxonomy): Bacteria > Pseudomonadota > Gammaproteobacteria > Pseudomonadales > Azotimanducaceae > SZUA-309. The sequence continues at coordinate 249 of JAPUFN010000194.1, forward strand.
CATCTCCTCGTGCGGTGCACCTATCACGGCGACATCGGCAACTTTTGGATGCAGGATCATTGCGTCTTCGATTTCCTGCGGATAGATATTCACGCCACCGGATATGATCATGAAGGAAGCCCTGTCTGTCAGATACAAAAAGCCGTCGTCATCCACATAACCCACGTCACCCAGCGCGCTCCAGTTCGCATGTTCCGGATGCTGAGCCTCCCGTGTCTTCGCGGGATCTTTGAGATATTCGAACGGCATTGCTGGTAGCTCAAAATACACGAGCCCGGGTTCACCGTTGGAGAGTTCGACACCGTCGTCGTCACAGATATGAATCACGCCGAGAAGGGCTTTGCCGACAGTTCCCGGGTGTGCCAGCCACTCCTGGGGATTGCAGTGGGTAAAGCCGTTGAGTTCCGTGCCACCGTAGTACTCGTAGATGATTGGTCCCCACCAGTCGAACATCTGGCGCTTGATGCCCGCAGGGCAGGGTGCTGCGGCATGGATGGCGACTTTGTGGCTCGACAGATCGAAACCGGAGCGTTCATCTTCGGGCAGTTTTAACATGCGGGTGAACATGGTGGGCACCCACTGACTGTGGGTGATCGCGAAGTCTTCAATGGCCTGGAGTGCACCTATCTCATCGAATCGCGGCATCAGTACTACGGTCCCGCCCAGCGCAAGTGTGGCAGTGCAGAAGCCGATAGGTGCAGAGTGGTAAAGCGGCGCAGGGGAGAGATAGACGGTGTCCGAATCGAACCCCCAGAGCGTCTGCTGCAGGCCGCCCAGGGGACCGGCGTCATCATTTATCATTTTGCCCGACAGCGGTCGCAATATTCCTTTGGGCCGTCCGGTGGTACCCGAACTGTAAAGCATGAACTGCCCGGCCGGTTCCTCCGCAAGAGGCTCAGTTGAGTGTTGCGCAATTGCTGACTCGTAAGATTCATAGCCATCAACCGTGTCATCCACCATCAACCAGCGCTCGCAGTTTGGCGCATAGCTGGCAAGTCCGGCGGCGACCTCGGCCAGGTAGCTGGAAGTCACCAGTAACTTTGCTTCGCTGTTATCGAGAATGTAACCGGCCTCCTCACCGGTGAGGTGACGGTTGATCGTGGTCAGATACAAGCCCGATCTGAGGGCTGCCCAGACCACCTCGAAGAAACGCAAATGGTTTTCCATCAGAATGGCAACATGATCGCCTGGCCTCAGCCCATCAGCCCAGAGTAGCTGAGCAAGTTGATTAGATCGGTCATTCAACTCGGCGAAAGTGACCGTTTCTCTCGTGATTGCTTGAACGATTGCGTTTTTATCAGGAAATTCCTGAGCCCACTTGCCTGGATACATCTGCGTTTCCCGTTGCCTGGCTTGTTTTCTGTATGAACCTGTTTCGCGAGAGCTTATCTGGATTCGAAATTGAGTCGCGCGCACTCTGCCATCAATCGGACAGCCTGCTCGTTACCCGAGATAGTTAAGCCCGTGATACTGCAATTTTCCCAAGCGGCGAATCGCTTGCGAATGCGATCGGCTGGTCCGACGAGTGCACCCTGATCCACAAATTCATCCGGCACGGCCGCGATCGCTTCGTCTTTGCGCTTGGCAAGATAGAGTTCCTGAATCCGCGCTGCAGCGTCTGCGAAGCCCCGCCGAACCATCATCTCGTTGTGAAAATTCTTAGTCTTGTGCCCCATGCCGCCAACGTAAAGTGCGATTCCGGGTTTCATGCGATCCAATGCGGATTGCACGTCATCAGTCACCTGCACATGGGTCATCGTCTGTCGCTCGAACTGATCCGGTGTCTTATTCGCCTTGGCCAGACCTTCGTTGATCCATTGATCGTACAGGTGGGCGGATTCCGGCACGAAACCCAGCGGCAACCAGCCATCGGCAATTTCCGCGGTGAGCCTGACGGTGGACTCCATGCCCGTCCCCAGCCAGATTGGGATATCCGGGTTCATGTGCAGGATGGATTTGAGTGGCTTACCGATACCGAGGGCACCGTCACCGGTGTAAGGCAGGCTGATCTCTCTGCCTTCGTGGATCACGGGCTCTTCTCGCGCCCAGATCTTTTTCATGATGTTGACGTAATCTTTGAGCCGGTAGTACGGCTTCCCCCACGGCTGCCCGTACCAGCCTTCGACAATCTGTGGTCCGGATACACCAATGCCGCAGATGGCGCGGTTCCCGCCAGCCAGCTTATCGAGGGTTGCAATGGCCATCGCGGCGTTCGCCGGGGTACGGCCGGCGAGTTGAATGACAGCGGTACCAAGCCGGATCCGTTCGGTGCGCGCTGCGAGATACGCAAGCGGCGTGATCGCGTCGGAGCCGTAGGCCTCTGCTGTCCAGACCGAGTCGTAGCCCAGTTGTTCTGCCAGTTGCACAAGTTTGACTGGAATGTTCAGTTCCGCACCGGAATATCCGAGCATCAGACCGAGTTTCATTGGCTCCCTCCCCAGGGTGTCGCCGGTACGGCGATCGTTTCTAGCTTGAGCTTACTACAACGCTCTAGCGGCGTTCACCGGGACCTTGACGCGTTCACAGGATTCTAAAGTCGTTCACCAAGATCTCGCATTGCCTGGTCGGTCGTGAAGAAAACGCTGCCGGTCAGATTGATGATGAACCGGGCCGCTTCGAGTCGCGCCATAACCGGACCTTTAACCTCGGACAGGTGCAGGGTGATCCCCATGCGGTCCAGGGTCTGATTGATTCGTTCCAGCATTTCCAGTCCCGAGATGTCGACGAGGTTAATCGCACTGCACACGAGCAGCACGTGTTTCGTGGAAGGACGACGATGCACGATCTTCAGCAGCTTGTTTTCCACCTGAGCGGCGTTTGCAAAGTAGACATTTTCATCGATTCGAATTGCTGCTACGTGCTGAAACGTTTCGACGTCGTAGCGCTTGGCTGTGCGGAAGTGGGGACCGTCACCCACTCGCCCAACAATAGCAATATGCGGTCTGCTCGACTGTCGTACAAAAAAGGCAATCGACAACACAACACCTGTGATGAGACCGGTCTCCACTCCGAAGCCGAGCACGGTTAAGAACGTGACAATCTGGGTAACTGTATCCTCGCGATAAATGTGCCAGTGCGTACGAAAGCTTTTGAGGTCCATCAAACCCAGTACCGATAGCATCACGATCGCGGCAAGTGCAGCATGGGGTAGACGATCGAACAACGGAGTAAAGAACAGCAACGTGAGCACGATGACAACCGAACAGATGAGTGAGCTGACAGGCGTGCGCCCGCCTGCCTGATAGTTGACGCTCGAGCGGGAAAAACTGCCGGCAACAGGATACGCTCCGGTGAATGCAGCACCGATGTTTGCTGCACCCAGTGCAATGAGTTCCTGATTGCTGTTGATGCGTGTGCGTTTTCTTGTCGCCAGTGTAGTGCCGATCGAATAACTTTCAACGTAAGAAACAACCGCGATCATCGCAGAGGCCGGCATGAGATCCAGCCACAAATCCAGATTAAATGGCGGTAGTGTGAACGCTGGCAGACCGGCCGGCACCTCGCCGATCACCGCAACGCCGAATCTGGTATCCAGATCACCGAGCGCCACGGCGATTCCAGCAGCAATCGCAACCACAACCGGCCCAATGCGCGAGATGGGGTGTTGTGCCGGCAAGTTCAAGCCGATGAGTCTCATCGATGCAACTGCATAGCGCTGAAAGAACCAGACCCCCCCTGCACAGGCGACGCCGATGATGACGCTCGTAGAATTCAGCTGGTCGATATTTGCTGCAAGATCCAGCAGTCGATCCAACGGGCTGGCAGGATTGCCGCCGGAGATACCGGTAAAGGCACCAAGTTGACTGATGATGATGAGCAGAGCTGCGGCGTTCACGAATCCTGCGATCACCGGCAGACTGAGCAGGTTGACGAGGCCGCCCATGTTCCACAGCCGCAACAGGAGCAGGAAGAGGCCTGCCTGCAGACACAAGACGGTTGTGATACCGAGATAGGCGTCGCTGTACGCCGGTGCATATTCGCTCACCGCGGCGGCGACCATCAACGCGGCCACCGCCACAGGTCCAACCACGAGTTGCCTGGAAGAACCGAGAAGTGCGTAGATCACCATGGGAACGAGGCACGCGTATAGCCCCGCTTCTGGGGGCAGCCCTGCAAGAAACGCATAGGCGATCGCCTGCGGCACGGTGATGACGCCAACAACGAGTCCGGCGACCAGATCGTGATGGAAGTCGTCACGCCGGTATTCCCGAATCACGTCGAGTATTGGCAGATAACTGCGCCAGTTGTTTACGGGTTGCAGCACTGAGGTCCGTGCGATTCAGCC
>JAPUFN010000195.1 GCA_027293665.1 Gammaproteobacteria bacterium
GTGATCGAAGATCAGCTATCGGCCGTAAGCTTCAGCAACGCGATGTTGCGAACGACCACCGCGCCAACAATGCTTGCCGGTAGCGTGAAGGTCAACGTGCTGCCAATCGAGGCGGTGGCGACGGTCAATTTCAGGGTGCACCCACGCGATACCCCGCAGAGCGTGGTTGATCATGTCAAAACAGTGGTGGCAGGCGACAGCATCGAAGTTCGCGTTCCAGCGGGTTCCGGACGCGCGGCGTCAGAAGTGTCGGACTGGAATTCCATCGGTTTCGAGACGATCAAGCGGGCGGTCAGACAAGTTTATGGCGAGGTCGTCGTCACACCCGGACTCATGATTGCGGGATCTGATTCGCGACATTATGGCAAAGTGGCAGACAACGCTTTTCGCTTCAATCCCATGACCGTGAGCCAGGATGATCTCACCGGCTTCCATGGAACCAATGAAAAAATCAGCGTCGATAATCTCGCTCAGGGCACCCGTACCTACGTGCAGATCATCGCACTCGGAACCGGCAATTGAGCGTCGAATTCAGGTCTCTTTGAGTTCTGCTAGGATCTCGCACGGGATGCGTAGATCAGATAAAGGGGGGAATGCGCGGTGTCGTTCAGAGAGGAAGTTCGAGCCTGGCTCGAGGAAAATTGTCCGGCAAGCTGCCGGGGCCCCGGCGAAGTGCCTGGCGGCGGAACCAAGGTCCCACTGTCCGCTGACGAACGCCTCTGGTTGGAACGTGCAGCCGAGAAGGGCTACACGGTACCCAGCTGGCCCCAGGAGTACGGCGGCGCGGGGCTTTCGAGCGCCCGGGAACTCATACTGCTCGAGGAGATGCGTGATCTAGGAGCGCGTGCGCCCGTCATGGGTATGGGCATCATGATGATCGGCCCGACGCTGCTCGAGCACGGCACGGAAGATCAGAAAGCCCGCCACCTGCCCAGGATCGCCCGCGGCGAAGTCTGGTGGTGCCAGGGATATTCGGAACCCGGCGCAGGTTCCGATCTCGCAAGCCTGCGTACCCGGGCGGAAGACGCAGGCGACCACTTCGTAATAAACGGTCAGAAGATCTGGACGACCGCAGCCAACAATGCCGACTGGATTTTCTGCCTCGTGCGCACCGATTTCGACGTACCCAAACACGAAGGTATCAGTTTCGTCCTGTTCTCTATGGACCAACCCGGCGTCACGGTGAAACCGATTCAGCTCATCTCCGGTGCCTCGCCGTTTTGCGAGACCTTTTTCGACGACGCGATCGCGAGCAAAGATGATCTCGTCGGCAAATTGAACAAGGGCTGGACCGTCGCGAAGCGTCTGTTGCAACATGAGCGTTCGGGGATGCGAGCGCTGGCAATCGGCGGCAATCGCGAAACGGGGCCGGAGCTCGATGTACTTGCGAAGGAATACTGCGGCGAGATTGACGGACGAATTGCCGATTCTGCGATGCGGTCGGAAATCGCCCGACACTACATCAATTCTCACGCCTTCCGCCTCACACAACGACGTACCCTGGAAGAGTCGGCTGGCTCGACGCCGGGCCCGGCAACGTCGATCTTCAAACTCTACGGCGCCAATCTCGGCAAAGAGCGCACTGAGTTGCAGGTATCGATCCTCGGAACCCATGGCGTGGGCTGGGAACGCGATAACTTCACTGCCGACGAATCTGGGGTTACTCGCGCGTGGTTGAGTGGTAAGGCACGCTCGATTGCCGGTGGTTCCAACGAGGTGCAGAAAAACATTATCGCGAAAAGAGTACTCGGGCTGCCCGACTAGCCACCGGGCGTTGCGAGGTGCTGGCTGTCGCTAGCGTTTGGCCAGCAGAGAACTGCACCAGAAGGATACCGGAGCAAACACGAGCAGTGCCGCATACAACGGCACGATCGCGAGCGCGTCATGCACCGGCCAGCTCCATTGATAGGCCAGAAACCACTTTGCCCTGATGAGGTAGGTGTCATAGCCAAACTGCAACACAGATGGGCTGCGCCAGCTATCGGTCTGCAGCCATTCCACAAACCCGACCACCAGCAATAGAATCGCCGCGGCGCCTGCGACCAGCGACGCGATAAAGAGGAGATAGGCAATGAATCGATCCATAAGAGCGGAGCGTTAATTGAATCGGCTAAGAATCCTCCGTGTATTCAGCAGATACCGTGGATCCCGTCACAGATTTGGATCACCAGCCGGTTGCGTTCCGGAATTTTTGTGTCCGCTCTGGTGTTTTATGACGGGTTGGGCGGTGCGCGCCACAGTTGCCCCAGCGCTTCTCCTGATTCAAGATCGCTCCGGAGCTGGCGATTAATAAACTCGATGAACTCTGGTGATAACGAGGCGCCTGATTCCCCCATCATTCCCGAGTATTCATTCCACCACATCTTACCGCCGGGCGTGCCGCAGGTGCCGATGAACGCGTTGGCCACCAGGCGAAACGCGTCGTCATGAAGGTCGGTATCCCGGTGGAGCAGGAACGCATCGTAGACGTTGTTCGAGAACAGAAACATAAAGTGCCCGAAGTGAAGGCGTTCGTCATCGTTCAGGTCCTCGTACCGATTTAGCGCCTTCGCAGTCACGGCCCGCGTATCCGGTTCACTGACAATGTGCCTGATTGCGTCCGAGAACTTATCGAGCACGTGCTGCCGTGCACCGATACTCAATGCCTGTGAATTCTGTCGAACTTGCAGCGCCAGGTAGACCAGCGTGACGACGACGGCGATTGAACCAAAGAATTCGCCGAAGTTACCAAGCAGCGACCCGAAACGATAAATGTCCAAGGGACGGCCCTCCGAGACTAAAATGACGTGGTTATTCTGCCGCTAGCACCGGCTTCTGTCAGCTCGCTTCACAGCAGTTTCGTCATCCGAACGGACAACGACGGTATGAACCAGAGCTTCGGCCACTCCGACTCGACGTTCCAGCCACGGCGCTCGTAGAATCGGCGGGCCACCTCATTGTCAGGTGAAACGTCCAGGGATAGTCGAGTCGACCCGTTCGCGCGAGCCTGCTCTTCAAAAGAGTCCAGCAAGACGGAGCCGACGCCTGCGACGCGAAGTGCCTTGTCGACAGCGATGGACTGGAGGTAGAAATCACCATCCGTGATTGAGTCGTTAATCCGCATGAGTGGTGCGAACAGGATCAGCGCGATCCTCACCCGTAGCCTGAACCTGCCGGCTGCCCGCTCCAGGGGTTGGCGTGAGGAACGACGGTGCTGCTCCGCGGTGTACGCCAAGGTCATTCCCACGATGACGTTGTCACGTTCTGCAATAGTCACATTCTGGTAGGAGAAGTCGTGGTCCGGCTGGGTGAACGCGGTTGCAATTATGTACTCGAAGCGGCGACCGAACACTAAGCGCATGAAACCCTCTGCTGCTTCGTCAAAGTAGCGGGCACACGCCAGACCGTCCTCGAACGTTGGGTTTGCGGCCCTCAGGGCCATCGAATGTCGATTCATAGGGTCTTTCATAACAACCTCAACGACCGGGTGACCACTTGTTGTCAGCTGGAACATTTGCCTTGATACACAGTGTTACGAACGCGAGCCGAAAACATTACGCGTGAACTGAAAAAGCGCTCGGACAGGAATCAGTCAACGTCGGAATCGACTACCGCTGTATTCCCCGGATTGTTTTCCAGCATTTCGCCGATCCGTTGCGCAAGGCTCAGGCGGTCGGCCGCACTGATTCCCCCGGCAGCCGCCCTTTTCAACAGCCGGCTCAGAGCACGACGCAATTCGTCCGGTAGCGCATCCATGAGATGCCGCTCAGCGGTAATGGAGCTGGCAATGGATTCGCGGCGGGCATGATTGCGTTCCGCCACAAGGTGGTGGTGGACCCACGCACGGCCGAGGATCACCCAGGGAAAGTTTGCCGACCGAACCGGACCGACCTGCAGAACTCGACCACCGAGTGGCTCACCGAGTACTTTCACCTTCGCGATTTCCTCGCCACCAAGCCAGGCACCGGCACTACCGAGCAGCGCACCGATACCCGCCCCGAGAAGAAGGGATGCGCCGCCGAGCAGCGCATCGATTCCACCGCCCGCAACTGCACCTGTCAGAGCACCGGAAATCGCAAGCTGCGTTCGTGAAAGCCCGAACAGTTCCCAACCTTCGCCGGTGAAGAGATCGCTGTGGAGCAATTCGGTGGCGGCCTCTTCGCGCGTCAGCGACTGGTGCCGATACAGACTCTGTACGGCATCGCGCGAGCGGCGTTCACGTCGGCGAATGCGATCCTGGAACTGCGCCATCAGGCGCGATTGCAGCTCCTCGACATCCTGCCTGTCATCGAGCGCTACACGCTGCACCATCTCGAGACTATCAATCAGACAAGAGGCAATGTCGCGAGCACTGCGCTCACGGCGTCTGCGCCTCTCTGTCTTGAGCGCTGCGACTGCTTTGTCGACCGCACCGCGCCAATCTTCGTTGAGTTCGCCAAACCCACGCAACAGCGACAGTCGATTGTCGAAGTCGGCGTTGACGGCATCGAAAACACGGACGATTGAAAAGTACTGAGCCAGAGCATGACGCCAGTCATCTACATGATCACCGCTGCCGATCAGATTGATGAGCGCCATTCGGGGTTGTCCCGTCCACTGCAGAATCTGCATCTCAATTTCATACTCCGGGCCGTAAGGTTTTGCACCATCAACGACATAGAGAATGCCTGCACCCGCAACAATGGGGTCCAGCAACTCACACTCATCGCGAAACCGGACATCGCCTTCATGTGTCCGGACGAATTCCGCGACAAGCCCCGGTCGTTCGCTTGCGCTCTTGGCCCGTGACTGCAGCCAGTCGAGCACCTCGCGCGCCCGTTGAAACCCCGGCGTATCCACGAGCACGTATTGTGGCTCCCCCGCAACGCTCAGCGTGTAGTGGTGCGCGCGACGAGTCGTTCCCGGCGTTGGACCGATGTGGATTCGATCGTCTTCCGCCAGAGTTGCGACGATGGAGCTCTTTCCTTTATTAGGATGGCCAACGACTGCGAAGCTGGGTATCACGATTGTGCTTCCACTACTTATGCTTCAACTACTTATGCTTCAACTACGTAGAGTCGAGCGTCATCGACGTTCGTCAGCGCCCGTGCCCAGATATCACGTTCCGCGGCTTGTACCTTCACGCCTGAAACATCGAGCGGCACGACCATCAGCGAGACATCGGCGGCAACGTTTTCTCGAATCAGTTCAAGAAAGTCGGAAAATTCCAGCAGCGGCGGCTCCCAGCCCTTTGTGAATATGACAATTCGGCGAACCTCTTTATCTATGGCTTGCAGTGCTGCAGTGCGTTCCGCGAGGTCCTGCAGCACGCTCAGCTGAATCAGTTGTGCCAATTGGGCACCGTGATTCGCACTCAGCCAGTCAGTCGCGGCCGCAGTGCCGACTGCGTCATTCCAGACAAGCGCTTGCGTAGTTACACCAGCTTCCACGGAGGGAGGCGACGCAACTGAGCTTGAATCTACGGATTCTTCAGCAGACGCGTCGCCGACGTAGCCGACCACCGGCAGGGCAAGGCGATCAAGCAGTGCAGCGGTATCCGGATCAGCCACCAGCAGGGAACGCGTTGCCAGGCGTAATCGCCAGTAACCCGCAATCAACAGTGCTACGCGAGGCAACAGTCCGTACACGACGATGACCATCAACACGAACGGCCACCACTCTCCCAGCTGCACCGCACGTGCACTCGACAGGCCGTCGGCTTCGAGGCGATAAAACCTGGACGCCGCCACCAATTCGAGATCGGGTACCGCGACTGGCAACCAGGCCGACCACGGAGATGCGAGGGTATTCAGCGCGCCGTGTACAACCGCAGAATCCGCCTGGAGCGTCGTGCTCCAACCGAAAGCGAGGTCCGTGACAACCACCAGCAGCCAGGCAACCAGCAACACCCCGAGAAAAAATCCAACCGCCAGCCACTGTGAGAACACGATTAGCTGCCAGCGCGCAAAGCTACTGCGTCTGCGCTGATCCGAGTAGGTCGAGAAAAGATTCAGCCGTGAATAACGGTCGAGCCAGACCCCCACCCAACGGCTCGGGCTGATGCCGGAGACTGCGTCCCTGACGACGCCGAGGCCGGGAATCCAGCCTGGCAGCAGCAGCAACGTGAGTATCAGCAGCACAAACGGGATGCCGACCACCACGCCGAGCAGCGCAAAAAGATTGACCGGATACGCGCCATCGTAGCCAAACACAATGGTGCTCAGGCTCATGCCGAGCAAGGCTCCGATGAGACACAGCACCGCACTCACCATCCGCCGCAGCCTGACCACCCGTTCGCCAGCAGTAGGGCTAACTGGATCAGCAGTTGTGCGCCACCAGGCCAGGAGTTGATCGGCTGCGGATAGATTCTCAGCCAGACCCCGGCCAAACGCGCGATCCCGCTCGAGTCGTTCCGAGTACGGGGTATCCGCATCCTCCGACAGGGCGTTCTTAACGTCTACCAGCAACGCAAGCTGCGAGTCAGACATCTGTTATGACAGAGGTCTTCGGTAAATGGGGTCTGCAGGCGATGGCCACCTCGTTACTCTGCGAGGTCCGGCATGTCCCCCGGCATCTCCTTAATGTAGACATCGTGTTTGCTGTAGGGAATCTCGATCCCATATTCCGCATAGGTTTTGTAAACCTGCATCAGCAATTCGTGGGTGATCCGACCTCGATCCTGCGGTTGTTCTATCCACACCATCAGATCGAAATCGAGACTGGAGGCGCCGAATGCGCGCATGCGAACTCGCGGTGCCGGATCTGTGCAAACCTCCGGATGTTTTTCACCGATCTCCTGGAGCAATTCGCAGATCTGATCCACATCGGATCCGTACGCCGCAGCGGTAACAACGCGGATCCGCATTTTCTTCGATGGTCCACCGCTTTCATTGACGATTTTCGCATTCGCAATCACGCCGTTGGGTACTGTTATCTCCACATCGGCGCGAGTCAACAACCGGGTACTGCGTAAACCGATCGCGGTTACCCGGCCACGTTCTCCAGTATCAAGATTGATGTAGTCGCCGATTTTGTACGGTGCATCCGCCACAATGAAGAAACCGGAAAACAAGTTGGCCAACGAATCTTTAGCGGCAAAGCCGATAGCAATTCCTACAATCCCCGCCGAGGCGAGCCAACCGATCGGATTAACGCCCCACACCATCAGCAGCGCATAACTGCCCACCAGGATGATCAACAGTTTCACCGTGAGATCAATCAACGGCACCGTGCGCACTTCGATGAACGCAAATCGGGTCTGATTGCTGAGAACATCGAGCACGGAAACCGAGATACGCAACGCGGCGCGCATCCAGCTGACTACGATTACCGAGACGATGATCTTGACCAGCAGGTCAGTGCCGAACGGCAGCTGGGCGGTTTTGACTGCCAGGGTGAGTCCCGTAAGGAAGATAGTCGTGAACACAGGTCGTTTGAGATTTTCTAAAATCAGGTCATCCGCGAGAGAGGTCGTCAATCCTGCAAGGCGGCCGAGACTGCCGGACACAAGCAGGCGCAGAACGTGAGCGGCGACGAAGAATATTGCCGCGATGACCAGTGAACCCAGCAACGGATATGCAGCAATCGCTTCCCACAGCGGCAGCACCGAGTCGGGCAGCCACTCGGCAAAATCCGGCACCTCAATGGGCATTATTTCAGGATCAACATTCGCGGCGTCCGCCGCCACATCACTTGTTGCCGCTGCTGCCATCAGTCGACCGGTTCTGCAGTCGACTGCTTAAGCATGCGCGGCGCCATGAGTTCGAGAAATCTTTCGATGTGTTCGAAGGCTTCTCTGGCTTCGGGCAATCGCTGCTCGAAGACGTGCCAGACGTGCAGCATGTGATGCCAGGTTTCCAGACTCGCCGCACTGCCGGCGTCGCTGGCTTTGCCGACGTAGCGCCGCGCATCATCGAGCAGCATCTCCGCTTCGCTTGCGTGTACGAGCGTCGGCGGTAAATTGCTGAGGTTGCCATGCAATGGCGAGATGCGCGGATCGCTAGGCGGCAGGCGGTTGGAGAACCAGGAAAACCAGAGCATCAGACTTTTCGGCACCTTCAGGACCGGCCCCAGCAGCGGTCCCAGCATGTGATCCGTCGCGACATTAGCCAGCAGACTTGGACTGGTAAACGTGCCGTCCGTTGCCGGTGACAGCGCCACCGCCGCATCCGCCGCGCGCAACCCAACATCCCGCGCCCAGGCAATGACGGCAAGCGTCAGATTGCCACCCGCGGAATCACCGGCAACGAACAGAGTCTGCACGGGTTCGGCTCCCGTCGGACCGTTTTCGAGAATCCAGCGATACGCCGTCTGGCAGTCCGTCAGACAATCGATGCGGCGATTTTCGGGCATCAGTCTATAGTCGACGGCCAGGACACTGGCTCCGGCAATCCGGGAAAATTTGCTGGTGATCGCGCGATGACTTTTTGGACTGCCCATCGTGAAGGCACCACCATGCAGATAGAGCACTCGCCGCGCGGTGTTGGCGTCCGCGGCACACACCCACTCAGCGGGAACACCAGCCACATCAACGCCGGTCACCTCGACGTCTGACAGGTCGGCATCTTCTCCCATCGCATCCATCGCTTCGCGCATCACAGTCAATCGACGTTTACCTGACATGCCGCTTGCGCTTTCAGCCATCTTCGAGAACAGTTGCACCACTTCATGATGCTCCGCGCTGGGCTCGCGTGAATCACCGATGGCGATTGCCCCGGGGCGATCGTAACGCGAAAGATTTTCGCCACGAAGGTAGAACCGGGTTATGGCCCACAGCAGAACTGCTGCGAATACGATAAAAAGGAGTCCGCTCACGTTAATGGCCTTTGCCGCACTGAACTTTCGATGATGGCCGGTTTCCGGGCTGTTGACTACTCGGCAGCGAGATTTTCCCGCAGCACGGCGCGCGCATAGTGATCGAAGGTACGTCGGGCCTGGCGCCGCAACGCATCAGCCGGCGTGCCGGTCATGGCATCCGCTGCGATCGATGCGTAACCGTGGGCCAGCGACCAGGCAGCCATGCGCACGTTGGGATGGTCTCTGGCAGTCAGAAAACCAGCCTCCTCGGCGTCTTTCAGGACAAGATCAAGCAGCTGCCCGGCACTCGCCCGCGCACGCAGTAACTCCGGGTCCAGCATATTCAACAGTTCGGGCCGTAACGTGATGCGGAAATGCGCCGGATACTGCAGGGCGAATTCGAGGTATCCCAGGCCAACAGCGCTCAGTCGGGCGACATGATCGGCCGCCGCCGGTCGGCTCAGCGCATCACTCACGAGACGTTCGAGATGCTCAGATCCTTCGACGGCAAAGGCGGTCAACAGACCCCGCTTGTCAGTGAAATGATGCGCCGGAGCACCATGCGAGACACCGGCCTGACGCGCGAGAGCCCGCAGGCTCAAACGCTCCAGGCCTGCCACTGCGATGACCTGGGGCAGGGCATCCAGCAAAGCACGCCTGAGATCGCCGTGATGGTAACGCATGCTCCACAGTCTAATCTAGATGATGACTAGTTCACATCTAGTCAACGTCTAGAATTACCTCGAAAAGCCCATCCAACGCAAGCGATCGCCCCGACCACATACCACCCGTACCGTGAGCGTGGTTAAATCTGCAAACACATTCGTCTGGAGTCTGCCGATGACCACGCGCGCGCACCCCGCCGTGACACTGCTGGTGGCAACACTGCTGACCACCGCAGTGGCGGCGACCACAGTGGCGGCAACCGCGCTCGCGCAGACCAACGGCATCCACGTCTCCGGTCAGGGCTCATTGGAGGTCGAACCGGACATGGGCTATGTGAGCATGCACGTCCGGCGCGAAGGCAGTGACCCGGCTGAATTGCGGCGGGAAATCGACAAAGTGGTCCGTGCCATTCTAAAGCTCGTCCGCAATCTGAAAATTGCTGAATCCGATGTCACAACGGCGGCTTTGAGCATCAACCCGCGCTACCGGCGACGCGACTCTGAGACTGTCGTCGACGGCGTCATCGCCACACAGACGATTCTCATCACGCTGCGCAACCTGGATCTTTTTGGCCGGCTGCTGAATCGCTCACTCGAGGAAGGTGTAAACAACGTCGATCCCATCCGTCTGGATACTTCGCGTCGCGTGGAGTTGGAAAACCAGGCGCTGGAAGTTGCCATGAAAGATGCCCGCGAGGAAGCCGCGCGCGTCGCTCTGGGCCTGGATCTGCGTCTGGGCCAGGCGCTGAACGTGCAGGTCGTGAGTCACTCGCCGCGACCCCAGATGGCGCTGATGGAAATGCGTTCGGCAGGAAATTCCGCTACGTTCAATCCAGGGCTCATTCGAGTAGAACGCAACGTCCAGGTCACGTTTGCAATCGATTCCACGAGCCAGTGAAACAAAGGAGGACACAGCGATGAGACCGATAGACCGACGCAGCTTCCTGTCCGGTGCAGCTACCTCAGCGGCGGCCGCCTGGCTTACCGCGAACTATCCTGCCCTGGCAGTCGCCGCGGATTCGCACGCACGGCAGCTTGCAAGCGGCACCATGGCGACATCATTTTCAGCACTGTCGAACCCGGACGCTGCGACGATCGAGGCGATTACATCCCGCATCGTTCCAAGCGAAGGAGAAGGCCCCGGAGCACATGAGGCTCACGTGGTCAATTTCATCGATCAGGGCCTCGCGAACAACCTGCTGCAGGACATCGAAGCAGCCTTGCGCGCAGGGCTGAAAGAATTCGCCGACGCGGTCACTGCGAGCCGAGCCGACGGCCGGGATTTCACGCAGTTGTCCGCAGCAGAGCAGGATGCCTTTTTGCAGACGCAGGAAGACACCGAATTTTTCGAATCGCTGCAGTTTCTGACGAGTATCGGCATGTTTGCGCTTCCGGCCTACGGCGGTAATGCCTCCGAACAGGGTTGGCAACTGCTCGGCTTCGAAGACACTCACGCCTTCGCTCCGCCTTTTGGCCACTATGATCGAGACTACCCCGGCTTCGCAAACGTGGCAGCCGCCTATCGTCGGGAAGGCTCGTGAAAGCCTACGCTCCAGACGAAGAGGTGGATTTCGTGGTGGTGGGATCTGGCGCTGCGGGCGGCGTGATGGCCCGAGAACTTGCGCGCGCTGGGCACAGTGTGGTTATCCTCGAACGCGGGCCTCATCTGAAACAACAAGACTTCAAACACGACGAGTACGCCCATTACTTCAACGACGAACTTGCGTCCCCGGCGGGCTCACCGCCACAGTCTTTTCGTGCCTCCGCGCAGGACAAGGCGGTAGCCGACGGTTCGAATCCGATGTGGTACGCCCAGTGCGTAGGCGGCAGCAGCGTCCATTTCACCGCGAACTTCTGGCGCTTTCACCCGGTCGATTTTCATGAACACAGCCTCCTCGGTGACATTCCAGGTGCGGATTTGCGGGACTGGCCAATCAGCTACGATGAACTCGAGCCTTACTACACCAAGGTCGAGTGGGAGATTGGCGTGTCCGGACTCGCAGGCGCCCATCCCAACGAGCCGTACCGCTCCAAACCCTATCCGATGCCGCCTCTGCCGGTGAAATCCTCCGGTGTTTTGTTCGAAAAGGGCGCTTTCGAGCTGGGCCTGAATCCCTTCCCCGCGCCGATGGCCATCAACTCCGTGCCGTACGATTCCCGGCCGGGTTGTGTGCATTGCGGATTCTGCATGGGTTTCGGCTGTGAGGTGGGAGCCAAGTCCTCGACGCTCTTCAGCATGATTCCGCAGGCTCTGGCCACCGGCAATTGCGAGTTGCGCGCGGACGCAAGCGTCGTGCGGGTGGAGACGAACAGCACCGGCCGCGCAACGGGCGTCGTTTACTACACGAACGGTTCGACCTACAAACAAAACGCGAAGGCGGTGGTGGTCTGCGCGAACGGCGCAGAAACCACACGCCTGTTGCTGATTTCTGAATCCAACGCCTTTCCCGACGGACTCGCCAACACCAGTGGCACCGTAGGCAAATACATCATGCTCAACGGCGGCGGCGCAGCCGGTGCGGTCTTCGAACACGCCCTGAATGAATACAAAAGTGTCCAGGTCACCCGGGTTCTGCACGACTTCTACGACACGGATCTGCGGCGGGGCTTCTACGGCGGTGGTGGCATCGATGCTCGCGTCATGTTCGGTCCGATCCAGTACGCCCGCGCCGGCATACCTCCCGATGTGCCAACCTGGGGCGCGCAGTACAAAGCCGCGTTGCGTGATTATCCGAACTTCACGTTGTCATCCACCCACAGCACATCACTCGCCGTTGCCACGAACGCAGTCTCACTGGATCACAACATCAAGGACGAATACGGCCTCCCCGGCATCACTCTGACTTATGCCGATCATCCGCATGACCTGGCAACCAGCCGGTTTCTGATAGATCGTGCAGCCGAAATACTCGATGCAGCGGGCGCTGAGAAAGTCTGGAAACTGCCTGTCGCCTCCCAGACCAGTGGCGCGCATTTTCTCGGAACCTGTCGGATGGGCAACGATCCCGGCCGTTCCGTGGTGGACAGGTACCACCGCACCCACGACGTGGCGAATCTGTTCCTGTGTGACGGCAGCAGCCTGGTCACCTCCGGCCGCGGTCAGCCCACGCAGACGATCCAGGCGCTGGCGTTTCGCGCTGCCGAGCACATCTCCCGCTTTGCCCGGGCGGGCGAAATCTAAAGACGGAACCCTCGCGGCAAAATCAGTCCGACGCCGAGTCGGACTCGAACACCCTGCGCTGCTC
>JAPUFN010000196.1 GCA_027293665.1 Gammaproteobacteria bacterium
TGAATTGCCGACACCCGCGCCGTCGCAGCCGCCAAAGGCAACTCCGCGTCATCCGTGTTCAACGCCCAGGTGCCGTAGTAACAGTTGGAACGGGCGAGCGTATTTTTCACGTACATATTGGCGAGCTTGTGCTTGATCGCCTGATAAGAGCCAATCGGTCGGCCGAACGCGTAGCGGCCCAGAGCATATTCTTTCGCTTGTTCGAGCGCTGCGTTGGCACCTCCCACCTGCTCCCAGGCGAACAGCACCGCGGCACGATTGAGCAGTTTCTCGGTGAGCGCCCAGCCCTCACCGGCGGCACCCAGCAGCTCAGCCGCGGCAGCATCGAATGTGATCCGGCTGTGGCCGCGCGACGGATCGATAGTTGTGATCGCCTCGCGCTGCACGCCATCACCTGTCAGCTCGACCAGATAGGCGCTCGCACCATCGCCGCTCGAATCATTGGCAATGACGATCGCAATATCCGCAATACCACCGTCGGCAACCGGCAGTTTGGTGCCGCTGATCTTGCCGTCAGTGACGCTCGTCGCCAGGTTCGCAGCGGTAACTGAGCCCCGACCTTCTGCAAGAGCAAATGTCCCGATCACTTCACCCGCTGCCAGCTTCGGCAACCACGCTTCTTTTTGTGCCTGTGAGCCAGCTGCCAATAATGCTTCTGTAGCGAGATAAACCGATGATGAAAAAGGTACGGGTGCCACCACGCGACCAAGCTCCTCAGCGATTACCACGAGTTCGAGATACGACAGCCCCAGCCCACCGAATTCTTCAGGGATGACGGTAGCCGTCCACCCCATCTCCACGATTTTCTGCCACAAGGACTCATCATAGTCGCCGTCGCTTTCGAGCACGCCGCGAACGACGGCAGGTGCGCAGTTGTCAGCCAGAAATCCCTGCGCCTGATCGCGCAGAAGATTCTGTTCATCGGAAAATTCGAAGTTCATCACTTCCCCACAAAATGTATACGAACCGGGCATTCTGGCGATTTTGCGGGTAAAACGCGAGTCCACCTTGTATGGCAGTGGCCAGCCTACCGCGGCGGCGGGCGGGTCATGGACACGTTCGCCGTGTCTGACAAAGCCGACTAGAATAGTCGGATGAACTATGCCGAACTGGGTTTCATCCGTGTCGCCGCCGTCGCACCTGAGGTGGCGATCGCGGATCCCGAGCAAAATGCACGCGCGATCGTCGGCCACATCGCAGAACTTGAAGAAGCTGCCGTCCAGCTTGCGGTCTTTCCGGAATTGTGCCTGACGGGCTACACGTGCGAAGACCTGTTCTTCAGTCAGGATCTGCACCGCAAATCCCGTGCGCAACTCGAGTTGATTGCAGCAAGCTGCCACACCCTCACGGCAGTTGTGGGAGTACCGTGGGTGCTCGATGACGGTCGGTTGCTGAACTGTGCAGCCGTGCTCGCCAATGGCGAGATTCGTGGCATGGTGCCGAAATCGGCGCATCCAAACTATGGTGAGTTTTATGACCGCCGCTGGTTTGTTCCGGGTGACGACATTCACCAGACACTGGTCAACGGCGCACTGATCGCCCGCGATCAGCTCTTCACAATCACCACAGCGACCGGCAACGTGAGCTTCGGGATTGAGATCTGTGAAGATCTCTGGGCGCCGGAACCGCCTGGTATCCGCCATTGCCTGGCGGGTGCGGAAATCATCGTAAATCTCTCCGCAAGCAACGAGCTGATCGGCAAAAGCGAATACCGGCGCGACCTGGTGCACATGGCGAGCGCCAGGGGCATCTGCGGTTATCTCTATGCAAGCTGCGGCCCGCTGGAATCGACCAAGGATCTGGTGTTCGGCGGTCATCTGCTCATCGCCGAAAACGGCGTGACAATCGCCGAAGGCGAACGTTTCTCGCTGACAGCGCAAACTCTCGTCACGGAACTGGATCTTGCAAAGCTCAGACACGACCGCATGCAGAACACGACGTTCACCAACGCAAAGCGGCCTGTCGACTACGCCCGTGCGACGATCAACGGCAGCGGTGAACCGTTGGAGAAACTGCAGCGGACGATCGACGCTCAGCCTTTCGTCCCCACCGACGAAGCTCACCTCAATGCCCGGGCAACGGAAATTCTGCACATCCAGACTACCGGGCTTGCTCGCCGCATGCTCGCCGCAGGTTCATCAACACTCACCATCGGCCTCTCCGGCGGCCTCGACTCGACGCTCGCCTTTCTCGTGTGCCTGGATACCGCGGCCAAACTGCAATATCCCGCAACGGCCATTGCAGCGATCACGATGCCCGGTCCCGGCACGTCGGAACACACCCGCACGTCAGCCCATGAACTGTGCAATGCAACCGGTGTCTCGCTGCAGGAAATTCCCATCGATGCTGCGATTGCGCAACACCTGAAAGATCTGGGCCACGAAGACGAAACCGATGTCGTTTTCGAAAACGCACAGGCGCGGGAGCGCACGCAGATTCTCTTCAACTACGCCAACAAGGTGGGCGGCATCGTCGTGGGAACCGGTGATCTTTCCGAACTCGCGCTTGGCTGGTGCACGTACAACGCGGACCATATGGCCAGCTACAACGTGAATGCCAGCGTGCCGAAAACCATGGTGGCCTATCTCGTGCGCTGGTATGCACAGCACCGGGCGCAGGATGCGTTGGCGAGCGTGCTCGAAAGGGTACTCAACACACCCATCTCCCCTGAACTGCTTGCGCCGAAAGACGGCGCCATCTCGCAGGAAACCGAGGCCATCATCGGTCCTTACGAACTGCACGACTTCTTCCTCTACCATTTCGTCAGAACCGGCGCGGGGATGGCCAAAATATTCGAACTCGGCAAACTCGCTTTCGCCGGGAAGTACGAACCCACCGAGCTGCAAGGCTGGATGAAGGTTTTCTTCGGGCGCTTTTTCAGCCAGCAGTTCAAACGAACTACACTACCGCCCGGGCCTAAAGTGGGTAGCGTGAGCCTCTCGCCGCGCGGTGATTGGCGCATGCCCGACGAGGCGAGCGCAGCCGCGCTACTCGCGGACATCGACGAGCTGCTCACCGGCCAGGCACGCTAAAAGGGGAATCCATGCATCAGGTTGTACTTGTTCTGTTGGGAATTTTTGCTTGGATTTCAATGTCAGCGGCAGCGGCCGAGAAAGGCTCGGAACACTGTGGCGACAACGGCGTATGGATTCAGATCCTGGGTGCCGGCGGCGCTGAGCTCGACGATGCTCAGAGTGGCGCGAGTTATATCGTCTGGATCGATGATCGCGCGCGCCTGCTCGTCGACACTGCACCGGGTTCGTCGCTGCGCTTCGATGAATCTGGTGCCGCCTTCAAAGATCTGGACGCAATCGTCTTTACCCACCTGCACGTCGATCACGTAGCGGATTTCCCGGCATTCATAGAAGGTTCGATCTTCGCCGAGCGTGAAAGACCCCTGCCGGTGCTCGGTCCCGGCGGCAACGATGACTTTCCGAGTACGACGACTCTCATCAACCGATTGATCGGACCTGAAGGTGCGTTTGCCTACCTGCAGGACTTCCTGACGTACAACTCCAGCGGCGGCTACAAAGTCGCGCCCAGAAACGTGCCGGCGACGGGTCGCCGCCGGTGGGCGCGGTTCGGTTCCGACAACCTGCGTCTGTCCGCAATTCCCGTCTCCCACGGTGAGGTACCGGCGATCGCCTGGCGGGTCGAAACTGCTGACAAGGTGGTCGTCTTCACGGGTGATTTCAACAATCAGAAAAACATAATTCCCGAGTTCGCAAAGAACGCCGATGCGCTGGTGGTCTCCCACGCAATCGACGAAAACGCCCGGGGTATTGCGCGGGAGCTACACGCCACCCCTACGCAGATTGGCCGTGTTGCCGCCCAGGCAGGCGCCAGGCTGGTCATACTCGGCCATCGCACCAATCGTACGCGGGGCCGGGAAAGCCAGAGTCGGGCAGCCATTGAAGAGAACTTCGGCGGGCCGTTGCTTTTCGCCAACGATCTTGAGTGCTGGGGGCTTTAAATCAGCCCTGCTATAAATCAGCCCAGCTATAAATCAGCCCTGCTCTGAGTCAGCCGTCACCGGCCGCTGCTGTGTACACCTCGGTGTCAGGATGGAACGCAATCCAGGCAAACCAGAAGAGTCGAATCGCGGTCAACGGATTACCCTGGTCATCCTCCGCCCAGGCAGCCTCGTCGGCATAACGCACGATGATCTCGCGTTCACCGAGACGATCGCGAACAACGCCGGAAGTCCGCCGCAATTCTTCGAACGGGTAGGCCTTTGTCACGCCATCGGCTTGGATTCCAAGCACCCAGGACTTAGGGTGGTAGCGATCATCACGCGATGACACCGGGAAAAATATCCGCCGCGAGCGTTCATAGCCGCGATAGCCTTCCGGGCCGCGACCGTAGTTGATCCCCTTGTAGCCGGTCTCCCTGCTGAGCACCCAACTAGCCGGGTGGCGCTCGAGCCACTGCGCGTATTTGACGTGAGCTAGCGGGATCTGATCGAGCAATTCGCCGCGCTTGGGACCCGCGATCGCTTTGCCGAGAATCTGCGACCACAACGATTCGCTGCCATGATCGTAGAGCAGTACATCGCTGTTGTAGAGCAACCCGGAGACCCCGAAGACCCCCTGGCCATCTGCTCCAGCATGAAAAGCCATTCCGGAACCACACAAGGGACAGTAGGTGATCACCATGTGTGTGTCCTGCGTCCAGTCGTTGACCACCTCGTGATAATCGAGAATGGCAACTGGGTAAGCCTTGGCGATCCCACCCACAAATACCCCAAGCACCCGGTCGTCGGGTTCAACATCGCTCTGCTCGTCTGCACGAACGAACTTGGGCGTATAAATCGCTGGAATGCCATCCCTCGGCGGTCCGCCACGACGAATTTCGGTTGGTGGCAGGAGGGCTCCCGCCAGGTCAAAGCCGTTTTTCACCGGTCTCGCGGCAACACTTGCACTCAGCAGCAACGCAACGAGACTTAAGCAGATTGATTGAACTACCATCGACATAATTTCTAAGACCGCAGACATCATGGATGGTTTAGTCGCCGAAGCACCCGAGGTTCTGCAATTCTGGTTCGGTGAGCAACAAAAGGGTTTTTCCGCTGATGCGTTTCGCAAACGCTGGTTCGCTGGCGGCGAGGCATTCGATGTCGAAATTCGTGAGCAATTATCCGGCACGATAGCTGCCGCGGCGAGTGGTGAACTCGACGACTGGCTCATGCAACCACTCAGTCGACTTGCCTACATCCTGGTCTGCGATCAGTTACCGCGGAATCTCTTTCGCGGCTCGCCGCAAGCATTCGATCTCGATCCACAGGCGTTGGCCGCCGCCCGCTCGGGTATCATTGTCGGGGCGGACGCTGATCTTACGTTCGATGAGCGCTCGTTCTTCTACATGCCGTTGGAACATTCCGAAGATCTGCTCGATCAACACGCCTGCGTGGGGTTGTTCTCGCTGCTGCGCGATCGTACGCCCGAGGGTTACCGCCACCTGACCGGCGCCAGTCTCAAGTATGCCCAGCAGCACCGCGACATCGTGCTCCGCTTCGGCCGCTTTCCGCATCGCAACACCGTCCTGCAACGATCTTCTACGCCGGAGGAGCTTAAATTCCTCGAAGAGGGTCCGACCTTCGGTCAAACGGCTTGAGCCAGTTGCGCACCGCACTGATTGCGGGGTTTTGCGCCAATGCGAATCCCGAAAAAGCCTTGCAGCAGCAAGCCTACTTGAAGTCGTCAATGCTCCACTACGGCCTGACTGCACCCGTGCTGCGCAAGCTGACAAAGGAAAAAATTCGCGAACACCCGATCACTGACTCTGCAACGTGGCGTGCAACGGCCCTCGAGCTGTGGCGCAAAGCAGACCACCGCGAGGAACGCTATGCCGCAATCGAGCTGATTGGGTTTTCCGGCTATCGGTCCTGGTTGGATCTGGCAGCGCTGCCACTGCTCGAAGAGATGATCGTCACCGGTGCCTGGTGGGACATCGTCGATCCGATTGCAACTTCCTTTTTCGGCATATTGCTGACAAATCATCCGACACGGATGCGCGGGACCTTGCGGAAATGGTCACACGATGATGACCCGTGGCGTCGGCGCACCGCCATCCTCGCCCAGTTGAAATTCAAAGGCGCTACCGACGAGAAGTTGTTGTTCGAGTTCATTCTGCCATCGATAGATGAGCGTTATTTTTTCCTGCGCAAAGCCATCGGCTGGGCGTTGCGGGAGTACGCTAAGACCGCACCGGACCCCGTGATCGAATTTGTCGCAAAACACAGCGAACGGTTGAGTCCGCTGAGTAAACGCGAGGCTTTACGGATTCTCATCAAAAAGGGCCGACTCGACGCGATACCCTGAT
>JAPUFN010000197.1 GCA_027293665.1 Gammaproteobacteria bacterium
TCATGGAGATCGCGTTGCAGCAGGCGCAGGAAGCCCGTCGCCACATTCTCGATGAGATGAACAAGGTGCTGGATAAGTCGCGCGATGAAGTTTCAGAAAATGCACCCGCGATGCGTGTATTGCACGTCCACCCGGACAAGATCCGCGACATCATCGGTAAAGGTGGTACGACGATCCGTAGCATTGTCGACGAGACAGGAGCGGATATCGACATCCAAGACGATGGAAGTGTGCGTATCTATGCTGCAGACAGCGAAAGCATGGCTGCTGCCGTGGCCAGGATCGAAGAGATCACCGCTGAAGCCGAAGTTGGCAAGATCTACGAAGGCAAAGTCGCCTCGATCGTCGATTTTGGCGCGTTCATTAACATTCTTCCCGGCAAAGATGGTTTGTTACACATCTCGCAAATTGCTGAAGAGCGTGTAGAGAACGTCAGTGACTACCTCAAGGAAGGCCAGATGGTGAAGGTCGTCTGTCTTGATGTAGATCAGCGCGGTCGCATCAAACTCTCTATGAAAGAGGTAGAGCACTATGCCGAGAGCGCGTAGGGCAGAAGGCGCCTAAGCAACTACCGACACGAAAGGCAATTAGGGCGGTCAGATAGACCGCCTTTTTTTTGGGTTATCGATTACCGCGATTCGCAACGAGATCGTCGACTACCGCCGGATCTGCCAGTGTCGAGGTGTCTCCCAGGTTGTCCAGATCATCGGCGGCGATTTTTCTCAGTATCCGCCGCATGATCTTGCCGGATCGGGTCTTGGGAAGACCGGGTGCCCATTGAATGTGTTCCGGCTTGGCAAACGCGCCGATCTGCTGGCGGACCAGGTTGATCAGTTCGCTTTGCAGTTGTTCAGGGTCTTCGTTGTTGCCAGCCATGAGTGTCACGTAGGCGTAGATCCCTTCACCTTTGACCGGGTGTGGATAACCGACGACGGCGGCTTCAGCCACGGCTTCGTGCAGCACCAGCGCGCTTTCTACCTCGGCAGTGCCGATGCGGTGGCCGGATACATTCATGACGTCATCCACGCGCCCGGTGATCCAGTAATAACCGTCCGCATCGCGCCGGGCGCCGTCGCCGGTAAAGTAGTAACCGCTGTAGGTTGAGTAGTACGTGTCTATCGCGCGCTGGTGATCGCCCCAAACCGTGCGTATCTGGCCGGGCCAGGATTGCTTGATCACCAGATTACCACTCGCTTCGGCGTCTTCGAGCAGGTTTCCTTCGGGATCCATCAGAGCCGGTTCCACACCGAAGAACGGTCGTGTGGCACTGCCGGGTTTGAGTGCGGTTGCACCTGGCAATGGCGTGATCATGATGCCGCCGGTTTCCGTTTGCCACCAGGTGTCAACGATCGGACAACGGCGCTCGCCCACGACCTGGTGATACCACTCCCAGGCTTCAGGGTTGATCGGCTCGCCCACCGTGCCCAGAATTCTGAGTGAAGCCCGCGACGTGCAGGTCACGAAATCGTTGCCTTGTCCCATGAGCGCACGAATGGCAGTCGGTGCCGTGTAGAAGATGTTGACGGCATGTTTATCGATGACTTGCCAGCAGCGCGACGAATCGGGATAAGTCGGGATGCCTTCAAACATCAGCGTGGTCGCGCCATTGGCAAGCGGACCGTAAACGATGTAGGAGTGTCCAGTGATCCAGCCGACATCCGCGGTGCACCAGTAAATGTCGCCGTCGTGATAGTCGAACACATACTTGTGAGTCATCGCGGCCTGCAGGAGGTAGCCTGCAGTGCCATGTTGCACGCCTTTGGGTTTGCCGGTGGAGCCGGAGGTGTAGAGGATGAACGAAGGGTCTTCTGCGTCCATGTCCTCCACCTCGCAGGTGGAGGGCTGCGCGGCCGTCAACTCTTCATACCAGACGTCGCGTTCGGCGTTCCAGGGAACGTCCGCACCGGTACGTTTGACGGTAATGACGCTGCGCACGTTCGGACAGTCGGCGAGAGCGGCTTCCGTGTTTTCCTTCAGTGGCACCGGACGGCCCCCGCGAACACCCTGATCGGCTGTTATGACCGTCTGGCAGTCACTGTCGAGAATCCGATCTTTCAGCGACTGCGGCGAAAAGCCGCCAAACACTACCGAGTGGATGGCGCCAATGCGTGTGCACGCGAGCATTGCGAAGGCGGCCTCTGGAATCATCGGCATGTAGATACAGACTCTGTCGCCTTTTTTCACGCCACGGGATTTCAGGCCGTTGGCGAGCCTGCAGACCTCGTCATGCAGTTCCTGATACGTGATGGCCTTGTCATCGGCCGCATCGTCGCCTTCCCAGATGATGGCGGTCTGTTCGGCACGGCTCGCCAGGTGACGATCGATGCAGTTATAGGAAATGTTGAGTTTGCCGCCGGCAAACCAGCTGATTTTGCCGGTCACCATGTCCGCGTCGCGGATCGTGTCCCACTTGCGGGTCCAGTCGATGAAGATGTCAGCTTGTTCCGCCCAGAAGCCATCGGGGTCGCTGATTGAGCGTTCGTACATTGCAGTGTATTGATCGTCGTTAATGTAACAACGATCTCGAATGTTGGCGGGGACTTCCACCACGTGGGGTTGTGACATCTTGCTGTCCTCCTGTTTGTCTTTGCCGGCCGGTAGTCTCGCGGTGTGTCTAGCGGTCTTCGTCTGTTGTCTTTGTCTTTCGTAGGTGCTTGATCAACCCTTGCGTGGATGCATCCTGCAGCAGTGGGGATTTGCCGGCGAGTTGCTCAAAGATCGGTATTGCGAGGCGTTTGCCCAGCTCGACCCCCCATTGGTCGAATGAGTTTATGTCCCAGATGACACCTTGGCAAAATACCTTGTGTTCATAGAGTGCCAGCAGCGCGCCCAGGGAGAAAGGGCTGAGTTCGGGCAGTACGATGGTAGTAGTCGCATGGCCGCCGATCACGGTCTTGTGTGGATCCGGGTCGTGCTGACCCTGAGCCATCGCCTGGCTCTGGCCAAGAGCGTTGGCAAGCAGCCATCTTTGATGGTCTGCGATTTGCGCGGGCGCGTCTTCACCGCCATTCGTGAGGATAAAATCTGCCGTGAAAGATCGACTGCCTTGATGCAGCAACTGGTAAAACGCGTGTTGACCGTTTGTCCCTCTACCACCCCAGAGAATTGGCATTGTGTGGTTCGAAACCGGCTTTCCGCTGTTGCTGACGCTCTTGCCGTTGCTCTCCATCTCGAGCTGTTGGAGATACTCCGGAAGCAACCGCAGCCGCTCGCTGTATGGCAGGATGGCGTGATTGGTCACGCCCAGAAAGTTGTAGTTCCAGATTCCCGTGAGCGCCATCAGCACCGGTAGGTTATCGACGAGCGCTGTGTGCCGGAAGTGTTTATCCATTGCCGCGGCACCCGCCAGCAACTGTTGAAAACCGCGCGTGCCGATTGCCAGCATCACGGGGAGGCCAACGGCCGACCACAGAGAGAATCGGCCGCCCACCCAGTCCCACAATTCGAACGTGTTTGCAGGTTCTATGCCGAATTCTGCGGCTGCACCCGTGTTGCTCGAAATAGCGATGAAGTGTTTACCGATAGCGTCGAGATGGCCTACCCGTTCGAGAAACCAGCTTCTGGCAGAAGCAGCATTTACTTGCGTCTCCAGGGTTGAGAAGGACTTGGATGCGATGATGAATAGGGATCGTTCAGGGTTGAGCCCGAGCAGTACTGCATCGAGTGCAGCGCGGTCGATGTTGGCGACGAAATGAACTCGTGGGGCAGAGCGTGACTGGCTGACCAGTGCAAGCGATGCGAGTTCCGGCCCGAGCTGAGATCCGCCAATGCCAATGTGCACGACGTCTGTCAGCGCTTTCCCGCTGTAGCCGAGCCAGCGACCGTCGCGCACCCGGCTGACCAGATCGTTGAGCCGCGCCTGCACTGGCGCTACCACCGCGGCGATCTCGGGTCGATCTTCCGGGGCTGCGCGCAGGGCAGTGTGTAATGCCGGACGTTGTTGCGTTGAATTTACCGCAGCACCGGTGAAGAGATCTTCAATCCGTTGCGGCAGGGCGCGGCTTTCTGCCAGATTCAACAACTTGGATTTGATGTCGCTGTCGATGCGTTGTTTCGAAAGATCCACGAGCAGACCTGCGGCCTGGTGGCTGAAATTCTCGAAGCGGGCCGGCTGCGCCAGCCAGTCGCTCAGTGGGGTGTCGATGCATTGGGTGGCTGCCCGTGTGAGTTGCTTCCAAGATTTGGAAGTCTCCGCCATTAAAGATCGACTCCGATGTTATCGACGATCCGCATTTGTCCGAGTTTCGCTGCCGCCATAATTCGCAGGCACGTGCTTTTCTCTGTCGGAGCCTGCAGCGTGTCTGCATCTCTTATAGTAACGTAGTCGGTTTCGAGACTGCCACCGCGCATCGCCACGCGTGCGGTCTGCTCGAGTTTGTTGTAGTTGCGCGCGCCATTGCTGATGGCGTGTGCCAGGTCGTTGAGTGTCTGGTGGACAATGGGTGCGTTTTTGCGCTGGTCGGGCAGCAGATGTTGCAGGCCGTTGCCGAGAGCAACTCCATCGAAGTCGCGCAGGATTGGCGTTCTCACTACCCGGATATCGAGCGAGAACTCTTCGATCATCCTCTCAGTCACCACCAGCTGCCGATAGTTTTTCTCACCGTAGAAGAGGATGTTCGGTTGGATAATCAGCAACAGCTTGAGCATCATGGTTGCTTCAGCTTCTACGACATCTGCGTGTTGCGGGCCGGAGAGCTCATCGGCGAGAACCGGCAACCGCACACCAGTGTAATCGGTGAGTCCGAAAGGGAACAATTCTTCGTGGGCCGGTGCAAATATGCAGTCGGCGAGGTTTTCCAGGCGCCGAACATCCTGATCGATCGGTGGCGCCAGAGGCGCGCCCAATTGCTCGGGCAGCAGCGGATTGCTGCAGATGCTCACAACGTTGATGTCTGCCTGATCGCGGCAGGCTTTGATCAATGCGATGTGACCGTCGTGGAGATCGCCCCGGGTCGCCAGAAGTGCGAGTTGCCGGCTTCCACGGCGCCAGTTTAAAGAACTCCGATAGGCCTCAATCGTATGGAATATCTCCATCGAGCGTTGCTTCTCCACGTATCCTCAGATAAGAATTTACCCTCTTGCGCAACAATTTGCTCTGGTCTTGTTCACAGCCTCACTGAGTGTGGAAAGAGCCTTTGCCGCTTAGAGGAGAGTTGGGTTCGGATTGAAATACTGCCGCGAACCATCCATGGCGACGATCTGGTCGAGCAGAGCATCAAAGTGATCTGCGTTGTTGACGATATCGATGGCTGCTGCGTTGACGACGAGCAGGGGTGCTGCATCGTAGAAGTGAAAAAATCGTGTGTAGCTGTTGCTCAATGACTC
Organism: Gammaproteobacteria bacterium; assembly: GCA_027293665.1. GTDB lineage: Bacteria > Pseudomonadota > Gammaproteobacteria > Pseudomonadales > Azotimanducaceae > SZUA-309. The sequence continues at coordinate 5,326 of JAPUFN010000197.1, forward strand.
CAGATAATCGGCCGTAATCTCACGTTCATACGGGATCCCGCGCGAGTGAATGCGCTCGAGCAGGATGTCGGCAGGTGCCTGCAGGTAGATCACCAGATCCGGGGTGGGTGCTTGAATGGCAAGATTTTCGTGGATCTGCCGATAGAGTTCGTACTCGTGGTCGTCCAGGGTCAAGCGGGCGAAGAGATCGTCCTTCTCGATGAGAAAATCCGCAACGAGCGTCGTTCCGAGCAAGTCGTTGGCTTCGACGTCGGCAATCTGCCGCGCCCGGTGCAGTAAAAAGAACAGTTGTGTCGGCAGCGCGTGGCGTTTGCTATCACGATAGTAGCGGTCGAGAAACGGATTCTCCGCTGCTGGCTCCAGCAGGATCGGATATCCCAGTGTCTGTGCCAGTCGCTTAGCGAGGCTGGTTTTGCCGACGCCGATGGGGCCTTCGACGGCTATGAATTTTGGTAAATCGTGACCAGCCAGCTTTTGCAGGGAGCCTGCGGTGACTTCTATGGTGTCGTCCAGTGGGACGGTTTGCTGCAACGGGTTGCTCATCGATCTGATTCGTCTCTGGTGCCGACTATCATCGCTAACCACTCACTGGCATTCAACACCGTCCTGGGAAGTGTTATCCGCCTGCGTTCCCGACTGATTTCGTCCGCGGCGTCGGCGGCGCCGTTTGCGCTGTGGTTGCTGGGAGCGCAGATCCTTGATCATCTGGTCGGCTGCCTCCTTGCTGACTTCCTGAAAGAGCGTCCACCAGCGAGCAAGCTCACCGAGTTGGGCCGTAGTTGTGGAATCGGAGGAATCGGTGGTGTCGGCGGTCTGTGAGTCGGATCCGGCAACAGACCCGAAATCGGCAGCCTCAGCGCGCAGGAGCAGAAAATCGTAGGCAGCGCGGAATCTGGGATGGCCCGCGACACGCTCGATGGACCGAGCGAGACGAGTTTCCAATCGACCCTGCATCTGCCAGACGTCTCGCACGAATTGGGAGAAGCGGCGCGGCACTGCGATGATCCGCTGTTGTTCCGCCAGTGTGTCGGTTGCCGCAAGCGTACGTGCTTCAGCAGGTTTCATTTCCGCTGCATATTCTTCCGCGCGCTTGCGATAGTCCGGCCAGAGCAGAACGGCAATCAGGAAGCCGGGGGTTACGGGTTTGTCTGCGGCGATGCGCGCATCGGTGTTGCGCATCGCCAGCATGACCATGGGGTCGTCGGCGATGCTTGTAGGAAAGACTGCTGCGCGCATGGGGGTTTCTGCGAGGAGTTGCCAGGCGGCGGCAGCATAGCCGGAAAGAAAGAACTTCAGCATCTCATCGAACAGTCGCGCAGCCGGTATGGCTGCGAGCAGTTGCGCCGCATCGCCGAACGCTGCGCTGCAGGCGGGGTCGAGATCGAACCCCAGTTTTGCCTGAAATCGCAGTGCACGCAGGACGCGGACCGGGTCTTCGCGGATGCGGGTTTGAGTCTCTCCGATAAAGCGCAGTCGTTTGAGTTTGAGGTCGTCCAGTCCACCAACGTAATCGATGACCTCTTCGGTACGCGGATCGTAGTAAAGGGCGTTGATGGTGAAATCCCGGCGGAAGGCGTCTTCCTCCAATGTGCCGTAGACGTTGTCTCTGAGGATCATGCCGTCTGCCGAGTGGCTTCGCTCATCGGTTGCTGCGGCATGCGCGCGACGGAAGGTCGACACTTCTATGAGATCCCTCCCGGATCGCACGTGTGCAATTCGAAATCTGCGACCGACCAGCCGTGACCGGCGAAACAGAGCCTTCACGTCTTCGGGCTTCGCATCGGTTGCGACGTCGAAATCCTTGGGCGTGTGACCCAGGAGCAGATCGCGGACGCAACCGCCTACCAGCAGAGCAGTGAAACCGGCTGCATTGAGGCTTTCCAGTACCGCGAGGGCGTTCGTGTTGACCTGATCGTGAGTCAGTCCGTGTTCGTCGACACTCAGGCGCTGTACCGTGGCTGTCAAGAAACGTTCCTGCGTGGTCGGCGATTGCGTGTTTTTTTACGCGGAATATTCAATCGCTGCCTGCGCTCCCAGAGGCTTTTGCGGCTGATCCCGAGCCGCTCGGCGAGCTCGGTTTCGGTCAGCTGGTCCTGGCGGGCGGTGACGAAGCTGACGAAATAATCCTCCATCGTCAGGTCGGGTTGTGGCGTCGATTGTTCCACGGTGGGAACGGGGTTCGTGTCTATCGCCAGGAGCTCTGAGGTCAATTCAGTGGCCTCGCTGAGGATCACTGCCCGCTCGATGGCGTTTTCGAGTTCTCTGACGTTTCCCGGCCACGGGTAGGCGCGCATGGCTTTGAGCGCTTCGGTACTGAATTTGCGCACGGGCTTGGAAAGTCGCTGGAGGGTTTTCTGCAATATGGCTTCGGCCAGGAGGCGTACGTCATTGTCTCGCTCTCGCAGCGGTGGCACGGCGAGCGACACGACATTGAGGCGATAGTAGAGATCTTCCCGGAATTGCTCGTTGGTGATCATCTTTTCCAGGTCGCGGTGGCTTGCCGTAATCAGCCGAACGTCTGTTGCAGCACTGTCTGCGCTCGCCGGCGTTGCATCCTGTTGCAGTACCTTCAGCAGACGCGCTTGCGCGGGCAACGGCAGCTCGCCGATCTCGTCGAGAAAGAGCGTGCCGCCGTTGGCAGCTTCGAGAAGTCCGTGGCGATTTACCCGGGAGTTTTGTTCTGTGACGCTACCGCCGTGGCCGAATAACTCCGCTTCGATGAGGTTGCCGGGAATGGTTGCGCAGTTCAATGCAATCATCGGCGCCCGCCGGCGGCTGCTTGCGGCATGCAACGCGCGGGCTACGAGTTCCTTTCCAGTGCCGGTTTCTCCACGGATGAGTACAGTCGAATCGGTGGGGGCGATCTTGCTGATACTGTTGAACAGTGTCTGCATGGAGGCACTTTCACCGATCATCAGAAGTGAGCCAGCCAGCGGATCGGTGGTTTCCTCGCGGGTGAGCGTGGTAACGGCTGCAAGCAGGCTGGCATCCTCGTAGGGTGCCGCCAGGTAGTCGCTGGCGCCACGTTTAAGAGCTGCGACGGCGGCCTGGACAGTTGGCTGTTGTGCAAGCAACACGAATGGAATTGCCAGATCCTGCAGCGTGCCGGCAGCCAGTGGACCTTCCACTGCGGCCGCATCAGCGACGAGGGCGCCGACGTCGGTGAGATCCGCATCGGCTAGATTGTCGGGATTACCAACCACCGCGACGGCAAAACCGTTAGATTCGAACAGCGACTTCAGTCTTTGCTCTGCGGTGACCTCCGGTTGCAGGATCAGTATGCGAATCATGGCATTCGATGTTAACAAAATTGGCGTTAGTCTACGCAGACAGATGTCTGCCCCTGCAGCTGTTCCAGAGACCAGTGCTCGCAGCCCCAGTCGAGCAAACTCGTGATATCCCAGTGCGGCGACTGCGTTGGTGGGTGTAGCCCGAGGTAGCCGAATGCGGTCAGGAGGTTCTCGAGTGCCTGATCGTCAGCTACGGCAGGTGCATGGTTTTGTTTGGAGAGCTTGCGGCCATCGGCCCCATTGAGCGTTGGAATGTGCGCATAGACGGGTGTAGCGAGGTTCAGTTGCTGCATGAGGTAGAGTTGCCGTGCGGTGTTGCCCAGCAAGTCGCTCCCGCGAACCACGTGACTGATGCGGGGGTTGCCATCATCGATGGCCGTTGCCAACTGGTACGCTATGAGCCCGTCACGCCGGCGGATGATGAAGTCACCGACGCTCTCGGCCAGGCGTTCTATCTGCTGGCCCTGGAGCAGATCCGTGAATTCGACAATCGCCGCTGCGACTCTGATGCGAATGGCGGCGTCTTCCAGGGGTTGCTGGTTGCCCCGGCATTTTCCCGGGTAGGCACCTTTCGCCGCCAGTGATCGGCGCGAACAGTTGCAATAAAATATGTCATTTCTTTGTGCAAGCAGATCGAGCGCAGCCTGATACTCGGCAAGATTTTCTGACTGATACTGCACGCTGCCGTCCCACCACAGGCCATGTGCTTCGAGGGTTTGCAGGATTTGCTCAGTGGCGCCCGGTATGCAGCGATACGTGTCGATATCATCGATGCGCAGCAACCATTGGCCACCTCTGGCGCGTGCGTCGAGATAGCTGGCAGTGGCTGCCAGGAGAGAACCCATGTGCAGCGGGCCGGTAGGAGAGGGTGCGAACCGCCCCGCGAGGATGCCCACAGCTTAGCCGTGGAGCTGTTTTTCTTTGATTTCGTCCAGAGACTTGCAATCCACGCACTGCGCCGCAGTCGGCCGAGCTTCGAGTCGCCGCAAGCCAATCTCGACGCCGCAGGTGTCGCAGTAGCCAAATTCGTTCTGATCCAGCCGGTCAAGAGTCTGATCAATCTTTTTGATGAGCTTACGTTCGCGATCACGGGTTCTCAGCTCGATGCTGAACTCTTCTTCCTGCGTCGCCCGATCCGCTGGATCGGGGAAGTTGGCGGCTTCGTCGCGCATGTGGTGGACCGTACGGTCCACCTCTTCCATGAGTTTCAGACGCCACTTAGTGAGAATGTCCGTGAAGTGTGCCGCCTGCCCGTCGCTCATGTAGGCTTCGGATTTCTTTAGTTTGTATGGTGTGAAGTTCTTGAAAGGCGAATCGACCGCCTTGGAGCTGGATTTTTTACGTGCTGTGGACGCCATATCTTTACTCGAGTCCTTACTGCCAATCCCTTAAATGGGTTTTCGGGCAAGCCCAAATTCGAAGGGCGCGTACGCTACCAGAACCTCAAGCCAATGGCCATATAATCTGCTGAAGAATTTGTTGCTGAATCTGTACGAAATTGCCGGGAATGAGTGGCCTATGTATGCCAAGCGTCTGACAGATATCACGCCCTTTCGGGTAATGGAGCTGATGGAGAGGGCGAAATTGCTGGAAGCGGACGGTAAGCACGTCGTGCATTTCGAGGTGGGTGAGCCGGATTTTGCCACCGCGGGCCCCATCGTGACGGCGGGCGAGCGAGCGCTGGCGGCGGGTGAGACGAAATACACTCAGGCGCTCGGCATCCCGCAACTGCGCGAACGCATTGCCCGGTTTTATGCCGACGAGGTGGGTGTGAGCGTGCCGGCCGAGCGGATTGTCGTCACCTCCGGCGCGAGCGGCGGTCTGCTGCTGTTGTGTGGCTTGATGCTCGATCCGGGGGATGAGTTGCTGATGAGCGATCCCGGGTATCCCTGTAACGAAGTGTTTGTCGGACTCGTCAACGCCATCCCCCGGCGGGTTCCGGTAACCGCACAATCCCACTACCAGATACAGCTCGAGGATCTGGTGGAAAACTGGACTGCGCGGACGAGAGGCGTGCTGCTTGCTTCTCCGGCGAACCCGACCGGTGCGGTGATCGGCCGCGATCATCTTGCACGATTGACCGCGGAGGCGCACGGTCGCGGCGGCTTTGTGCTGCTCGATGAGATATACCAGGGCCTGATTTATGCGGATTCTCCCGAGTACCGAAGCGGCCTGGAAGTCGACCAGGATATCTTCATCCTGAACAGTTTCTCGAAGTACTTCGGCATGACGGGTTGGCGGCTGGGGTGGCTGGTTGTTGCGGAGAGCGCGTTATCCGGGATCACCCGCTTAGCGCAGAATCTGTTCATCTCGCCATCGAGCATTGCCCAACATGCGGCCCTGGCCGCGTTCGAACCGGCGGCGATGGAAATCCACGAAGCGCGCAGGCAGAAATTCGCCGCGCGCCGGAATATGCTGGCGCAGGGCATGGCCTCGCTCGGCTTCACGGTTCCCCATCTGCCCGATGGCGCATTTTATCTTTACGTCGATATCTCCCGGACAGGCATGAAGGCCGAAGAATTCTGCTGGCGGCTCATCGACGAATACCAGGTCGCGGTGACTCCAGGCAGTGACTTCGGCACTTTCAACGCTGACCAGTTTGTCCGATTTGCCTACACCACCGCGGACGAGGACATTCATCTGGGTGTTGAACGGCTTGGTAAAGCGCTCGCGGACTGGGGTATTGGGTGCGGCTAGAACCACGTCTCATGGAAGGCAGGCTGGTACGCCGCTACAAACGGTTTCTGGCGGATATTGAATCGGCCGACGGCCGGATCTTCACAGCCCACTGCCCGAATACGGGCGCAATGACGGGCTGCGACCTGCCGGGTAGCGTGGCCTGGTACTCCGAATCCGAGAATCCCAAGCGTAAGTATCGACACACACTGGAAGTCGTGGTGACGGCGCTCGGCCGGATTGGGGTTAACACGCTGCGCGCCAACAAGCTTGTCGCGGAAGCGATTGCCGGGGAGCGACTCGACGAG
>JAPUFN010000198.1 GCA_027293665.1 Gammaproteobacteria bacterium
AGGACTCCATGTTCTTAGATGGCCTTGAAGACGCAGAAACCGGCGCTGCCATGGGCTCTTTTGCGCAACAAACGGCGGATGAATACCAACTCTCGCGCGAAGCTATGGACGCCTACGCCATTGAATCGGTAACACGAGCGCGCGCGGCAATCGAGACTGGTTCGCTGACGCACGAGATAGAACCGATGGCAGTCGGCACGACAATGATCACCGATGACGAACAACCCGGACGCGCCAGAATTGAGCGCATCCCGACTCTGCGCCCGGCGTTCAAAACCGACGGCACAATTACCGCGGCGAATTCGAGCTCCATCTCAGATGGCGCTTCTGCTCTGCTGCTAGCAAGCGAATCGCAACTCGCAGATCGCCCGCCACTCGCGCGAATTGTTGGGCACACCACGCACTCGCGACATCCAAGTGAATTCACCATCGCGCCTGTGGGGGCCATCAGCAAACTCCTTGAACTGACCGGTTGGCAGGTAGCTGACATCGACTTGTTCGAGATCAACGAAGCTTTCGCGATGGTCACGATGCTCGCGATACAGGAACTGAACCTCGACCCCGAGCGGGTCAACATCTACGGCGGAGCCTGCGCCCAGGGCCACCCGATCGGCTCAACGGGCAGCCGCCTCATCGTCACCCTGGCCCATGCCATGCAACAGCTCGACAAAAAGCGCGGAATCGCTGCGTTGTGCATCGGCGGCGGCGAAGCAACTGCTGTTGCACTCGAAAGGATCTGAGCATTGACCAGACTTCCCGTGATTGTCGGCTTCGGCGGAGTCAACCCCGCAGGCCGCATGTCCTTTCACCACGCCTACCGACGCTTGGTCATCGACGCACTGAGTGCCGCAGAGAAGCTACAAACTTATCGCAGCCTGGCAGCGTTGATGGGGATCAAGGAGGATCCGGCGACGGCCGAGACGCAAAAATACATCGATGAGCACACGCTGGTTCGACGAATCGAGAATTTTGATCCTGCCAGTGTCCGCGTGCAACGCGCAGCAAAACTGCAGTCAGCCAACGATGACGAACCGCTGACTTTCGTCATGAACAAAAGACAATTGCCGGCCGCAATTCCCGTCGACTGGAAAGTCGAAGCAATCAACGACCGCCAGGTGAAGATAGCCGTCACCGGCAAACTCAATGCTCTCTTTCCAGACCGCCGGATCTCGCGAGTCGGCAGCGCCGGGCAAGTGCCAACTGGTTTCAATCCAGGCGAGCTGTATCAGTCGCGCAACCACCCCAGGGGATTGCAGCTGGCAGTCTATGGCGCATCCGATGCGCTGCGATCCATGGGCATAGATCTGCAGACGATCAAGCAGGTGGTGGCTCCCGATCAGATCGCCGTGTACTCCGGCAGCGCGATGGGCCAACTCGATTCCCCGGGCTACGGCGGAATGATGCAGAACCCGCTCATCGGTAAACGGCCAACGTCGAAGAACGTCGCCCTCGGCTTGCCGGAGATGCCAGGCGATTTCATCAACGCTTACGTGCTCGGATCTGTCGGCGGGACCGCCGGCATCATCGGTGCCTGTGCGACATTTCTCTACTGCGTTCGCCACGGTATCGAGGACATCACGAGCGGCCGCAAGCGAGTTGTGATGGTGGGGAACTCGGAGGCGCCGGTAGAACCCGAGGTGATCGAAGGTTATCGCACAATGGGTGCGCTCGCCGAGGACGAAGAACTGATGGCGCTTGACGGCAGCGCTGTAGTCGACCATCGCCGCGCTTGTCGCCCGTTCTCCACCAATGCAGGCTTCACAGTTGCTGAAGCCGCAGTCTACGCCATCATCATGGATGACGAGTTGGCTCTCGAACTTGGCGCACCGATTCTCGGCTCGGTAGGTGGTGTCTTTATAAACGCCGACGGCTTCAAGAAATCCATTCCCGGACCAGGCATTGGAAACTATCTGACCGTGGGCAAAGCGATGGGAGTCGCCCGTGCCATTCTCGGCGAGGAAGGATTACGCAACGGCACTCACATGCAGGCACACGGTACTGGTACTCCGCAGAACCGGGTCACTGAGTCACATATTCTCAACACGCTCGCTGAGGTTAACGGTGTCGAAAACTGGCCGGTCGGTGCTGTAAAAGCTTATGTCGGTCACTCAATGGCTCCAGCCGGTGGCGACCAGCTTGCGGCGGTGCTCGGTACCTGGGCAAATGGCCTGCTGCCGGGTATTACCACGATTGATCACATTGCCGAGGACGTACACGCCAGCCATCTGACTCTACCGATGAATCATCTTGAACTCGAGCCTGCTCAGTTGGCGGGTGCGTTTATCAATTCCAAAGGCTTCGGTGGCAACAACGCAACGGGCTTTTTTATCTCTCCCGGCGTTACCGAACAGATGCTCACGAAACGCTGGGGTACGAAACAGATGCAAGCCTATCGTCGCAAAAATGATTCGGTTGCAACGGCGGCAAGCGAGTATGACTCTGCAACCGATCAAGGCACGGTTGCGCCCATCTATCAGTTTGGCGAAGGCGTGCTCACCGGCGAAGATCTCTCGATCAGCAAAGATCGTATCGAGATTCCAGGCTTCGGCCAGAGTGTCAGCCTCGACATCGCTAATCCCTACGAGGACATGACGTAAGTTCCGCCCGGATCTTAGTGCTGCGGATCTTTGTGTCGCGGCAACCCGGCCAGTCGGCCTGCCACCAGCGATCGAGTCGTGAGGTCGGCCGCGACCACCAGTTCAGCTGCTCGCTCATACGCCTGCCGCGCCACGTCGACAGCACCCAGGCGCGACCAGAAATCGCCTCTTTCGATGTGCAGACCCGCTGACCCGGGTTCCATTGCCAGCTGATAGTCGAGAATATCGAGCGCGCGGTCCCAGCTGCCGATCGCTGTAAAATTAAACTTCAAGTTGTTGAGCATCCTCATTGCAATGGCTCTTGGCGAGGCAGCAACGAACGCGTTCGCTGTCGCTGTGTGATTCTCGCGCAGACATTCTTCCTCGCTGGTCTGCATCATATGGAAGGGATCGATCAGGGCATCGTCGACCCGGACCAGAAAATTGCCTGGGAAGTTCACGCCCTGAGTGCGATGTCCGAGCTCACGGCCAACATGGATCAACACGACCCCAAGCGTGATCGGAATACCGCGCCGGTTCTGCAGGACGAGGTCCATTCGACTGTTATCGAGAGCTGCGTAGTCATCCGCACTACCGCCGAAACCGACTTGCTTCAGATAGTTCCATGGTTCGATGCCGGTAATACAACCCGCTGCCAGGTTTTTCATCTGCAGACTCAACGCCGCAAGATCCACGCTCGCGTCCAGTGCCTGGGTCACCAGACATGCCGCCTGCAATTCATCACTCGTATCATCGCGCGAAAAACTGGCAAACTTTT
>JAPUFN010000199.1 GCA_027293665.1 Gammaproteobacteria bacterium
GTGGTTGTGAGTGCCGCAAGCGTTGTATATCCACCCGCACTGCCGCCGCGAATCGCAACGCGTAGTGGATCGATTCTATCGGTCGCCGTGAGAAACCTCACAGCGTCTTCGCAATCGGTAACATCAAGCTCGCCCCAGTGGCCATCGAGCGCTTTGCGATAGGCTCGGCCAAAGCCGGTACTGCCCCGGTAATTGACGTCGAGCACAGCCCAACCACGACTCGTGTAGTACTGAATTTTGTAGTTCAGTGAGCGTCCTGCGGACGAGGTTGGACCGCCGTGGCTCATGACCAGTAGTGGCGGTCGCTCGGAATCCGCGCCGCGGCAGGTGGCGTTTTGTGGCGGATAGAAGTAAGCGTGAGCGCAGCGACCATCCCGTGTTGGAAATTCGAGCGGCTCGGCACTTGCGATATTTTCGCCTGCAAGCTGAAGTGCAGGTGATTCATGAATCGTAACCGCGCGGTGATTTTGCAGATCGTAGGCAATGATTGCGGTGGTGCGGTCATCGAATGCACCGATGAACAGCAACTGACCCTCGTGCGCGCAGAGATAGTCGAAACTGACCCATGGGTCGCCATCGCTGGTGATTGGCGTGGTCATCGAGGTGGTGGTGTTGACTACCAGTAATTCCTGTGTCTGCGCTGTCTGACGAACAATGGCCACATGCGCATCATCGAGTGCAACGAAATCGGTAAGACCGAATACCCAGGGTGCATGGGCGTAATCCGCGCCATCCTCGAGCACACAGTACAGGCCGCTGGAGTCATATCGATAAAGGTTCCAGTAGCCATTGGAATCGCTGATAAAAAGCAGTTTGTCGTTATCGAGCCAGACGGGTTGCAGGATTGACTCATCTGCGCCACCGGCAATGGTGCCTGAATCTATGAGTTCACCTGTTGCTGAGAACTTCGCAGTCTTCAACAAAGTGCCGTCCCAGGGCATGTTTGGATGATCCCAGCCGATATACGCCAGTTGTCCGCCATCGGCGCACACGATTGGATTTGCATAAAAGTCGTATTCAGCTTCGAGGATTGTGACGTCACCGGACTCAAGGTCGATGGCTGCGAGCACGTTGCGTGGTTCATCCGGCGCGTCATGCAGTTCGGCAACCGCGATTAACCTGTTGCGTGCGGGATCTTCACAGAGGTTGCAGAAGCGCGTGTCGGCCGTCGAATTTGTCAGCTGTTGGATTGCTCCTGTCTCATCGATTCGATACACGTTCTGATCGGACAGGTTGACGAAGAATATGCCCGCGCTCGTCGGCAGGTAAGCGCCACCGCCGTACTCGTGCACCCGGCTGCGTACGTTGTAGGGGGTCGGCGTGAGGTCGCGCAGTTGACCGGTTGCGTCGCGCATTACAATGACACAGCGGCCGTGCTCCTGGGGTCGGCTTTCGAGCCAGTAAACGCATTCGTCCAGCGTGCGCAACTCGGCGAAGCCGACAACCCCGGCCACGACCGCCTCGGCTGAGATTGGCGACGTCCACGAACCGTAAGGAGAGATTGTCGTCATGCTAGTGGAACGTCCGGCAGGCAGTACTCATGGCCGTAACCTGGCACGTGGATGTAGCGCTGTCCAACGCTCATGATCGCGCCACTCATCGGCGATAAAAAGGAAATTCCGGGACATCCCTTCTTTTTCGAATCCGCATTGCTTGACCAGAGTGATGGATCTTTCGTTCTCAGGTTGGATATTGGCTTCGAGCCGGTGCAGGCCAATGGTGTAGAAGGCATAGTTTTTGACCAACTCCAGCCCTTCTCGCATCAGGCCCTGGCCGGCGTAAGGCGCACCGACGTAGTAGCCGAGGGATCCACTCAAAAAGGATCCGCGGACGATGTTGTTGATGTTCACCACGCCCGCAATGGCATTGTCTCTTTTATGGCAGATCAACAATCCCTCATGGTCTTCGCGCGCCGCCCGGTTGAGATAGTTGTGAAAACTCAACTCTGTGCATGGCGGCGTGATCCAGGGTTTGTGAAGTTCCTGACTGATCTGCATCAGCTCCAGAAATTCGCTGCGATCCTTGCGTGTTACGGCCCGAATGTACACTCGTCCGGGGTTGGCCTGTGCTTCATCCGTCATTGGCAGATTTGTGTTCCAGGATAAATACTTCCCACAGCGCCGGAGGAATCATCGCGAGCCCCACAATCAGCAGGTGCAGAGGGTGGAGTTGGAAGCCGTTGTCGAAAAACCACAGCCCTTCGAAACTGAATTGTTGCGCGTGCCAGAACATGAGCCCGGCGGGGGTCAGTGCGAAGCCGATTGCCAGCAGCAGAAAACGTACCAGGTACTTCATGGCAGAAGAATATACGCTGCGCCGCGATGGTGAAACCATGCCTCGGCGAGCGCCTGTGTCGGGTACGAACGCGCCACGGAGCCGTGATTCGGTGCGGCAGGATCGTTGACGAGTGCAGTGTTTGGGCTCAATCCGTGCACCACTATCAGGTGGCCGCCACTGGCGCTAAGCGGTGCGCCTGGCAGTTTCCCTTTGCCGAACCGGATGCTGGCAACTAACGGAATATCTGCGGCAAGGCAGGCGCCGACTTCGGACCATCCGCTGAGCAATTCCACGGCACCCAGGCAGCCGTATACGCTCGCAGCACGGATCGCCAATGGCCACATTCCATACATTTTGGTGACGGGGTCGTAGCAGTCGCGCAGCAGTGAATGCCAGTTGACGTTATGGCCATGATGGCCGATCACCATGCCGGTACTGATTGGCGAACAGATCCGCGATGCGATGCGGGGATTCTCCAGTAGCTGACTGCGTCTCGGCGGTGCTTGCTGGCAGTGAATCTCCGCAGTAGGTGCGCAGACAGCCGGTATCTCCACTAGCCGCTGCGAGATCACCAGCAGGTAGCGTGTCGGTTGTTGCGCGCAGTAACAGATTACCTCCAGGCTTGCCCCGCGCAGCGGTTTAAGCAGATGGAAGCAGTCCAGGGCAGTGCGCACCCGTCGGTTGCTGACCTCTGGTGAAGGCGCCTGTCGTGGCACATCAGGCAATGGCCAGCTGGCACTGCCGTTGCCGTGCAATGTGAATTGAAAGCCATAGGGTTCATCACTCAATACCGATAGACTGGGTGCGAGGATGCTACCGGCTGCCAGATCGGGCAGTGGGATCTGAGTAAGCCAGGTCTCGCCCTTGCGTTGCCACTGGCACTCGGCCGAGACGGCTAACGGATAGCGTTTGGCCGTGCCGGGATCGGCAAATCGCAGACTGATAGATTCGCTTGCTGAATTCGTCATTCAGGAGCGCTTCGCAACATATTTATAAACGCAGTCATGAACCAGACTCGATTGATTCTCTACAGTACCGATCACTGCACGTTGTGCGACCAGGCACTGGATATGCTGTTGAGTATGCCAGAGTTAGGTGGATTATCTGTGCGGGTGGTCGATATTGCCGCAGAAGATGAGCTGTATGCACGCCTCGCGGAACACATTCCGGTTCTAGGTGATGCGGACAGCGGGGCGGAACTCGGCTGGCCATTCGATCCAACATCGGTATTAGCGTGGCTCGGGCAAACCAAATAGTGCGCGCGCGTTGCGCGCGGTTGCCTCAGCCACAGTTGCGGATTCGCATCGATGCAGATCGGCAATCTGAGCAATAACATAGCTCAACAGTGCCGGTTCATTGCGCCGGGAGTTAGCTTGAACGTTCTCTTTCTCATGCCAGTCTGCAGGTGCGGTCTGCGGTCGCAGAAAAGGTGCGTCTGTTTCGACTAACAGTTTGTTGAGGGGGATATTGCAGACGAGCGAACGCAATTCTTCGCCTCTGCGACGATCACACACCCAGCCGGTAATTCCGATGTAGTACCCAGCCTCAATGTAGCGTTCGAGGTCTGCTCGAGTACCGGTGAAGCAGTGCACCACAACACCGCTGAGCTCGGCAGCATTCTGGAGGTGTTGGAAAACCTCTCCTTTGCTGTCTCGATCATGCACAAATACCGGCTTGTGGAGCTCGCAGGCCAGTTGTAGTTGACTTGCGAAAACTTCACGCTGAATTTCTGGTGCCGAATAATTGCGGTTGAAATCGAGTCCCGTTTCTCCGATTGCCTTGACCCGATCAGACTGTGCGAGTCTGGCAAGCTCAGCTGTGAACGACGCCCCTGCACCAGCTGCGTCGTGGGGATGCACACCAGCGGTACAGAACATGTCGTGCGTCTCGCTGAACGCGATGGCTTCAGCCGTCGACCGGAGATCAGTTGCGGTGATCAGCATCGTGGTTACCCCGGCTTCGCGTGCGCGTCGCAGCACATCCTCGCGATCGGCGGCGAACTGCTCGTGTAGCAGATTGACCCCAATATCGATCAAGGCAGAGAGGTCTCGTGAACCTGAAGCATCGGCACAGGACTTCCCAGCAGGTGACTGTACACCTGCGCATACGCGAGAACGTTTTTGACGTAGTTGCGGGTCTCTCGAAATGGAATGGTTTCGATCCAAACGTCCATCGACTTGCCAGGCGCATCCGCGATCCAGCGGTCGACCCGGCTGCGCCCTGCATTGTAGGCCGCAGCCGCCAGTGGCCGACGGTTGCCATAGCGGGCAAACAGCGCAGCAAGATGATGACCAGCGATTTCTACATTGATGGGCGGGTCATAAAGATCCGTCGTCGATGGTCTTGCCAGCCCAACCCGCTTGGCGACTGCGGTGGCGGTAACCAGCATGAGCTGCATGAGGCCTCGGGCGTTGGCGCTCGAACGCGCACGCGGATCAAAGGCGCTCTCCTGGCGCGCGATTGCCAGAAGGAACGAGTTTGGGATGGTCGTGATGTGGCTGACGCGCTGGAAAGAATCGAAGTAAGCCAGGGGAAAGCGCAACTCCAGCGTATTGCGCAGCTCGGTGTCATTCGCGGTACGCACGCTTTGTGAGGTCCAGCCGATGTTGGCCGCCAGTTTCGCGGCCGCAATTTTCTCGACTGTACTGAGCGTTGGCAGGAGTTTGTACCACTCCCGGCGGGCGTTGACGAGATCGCCGATTGCGTAGAGTTCGGTCGCCCGCTGCACTGCCGGTAACCGTCTGACCTGGTTGATCTGAATGGCGCTGACGACAGAGGGTTGGTGATTGAGGTTGACTGGCTGGCCGCGTTGTTCTGCCGCGAGAAAGCCGTAGTAGTCGCGCTCCGCGGCAAGCTTCTGATAAGTCAGCTGGGCTCGCTCAGACGCCAGTGTGCTGCTCGCCAGTGATCGCGCAAGCCAGTATTGCCATCGGCGCTCGTTGCGCACCTCGCTCGGGAGGCGGTCGATCCAGTACGCGGCATCGGACCATGATTCGTTGGCGATGGCTGCCTCGGCGATGCCAAGTGCTGCTTCGTCTGGCTGCTCATCGGCGTTGGAGCCTGGAAAGCGACCTTCGTTTGCCTGGCCGACCAGGACGGCTGCAGCAACTTCATTGAGTGCCGCCTCAGTGAACGTATGGCTCGAGCGATAGCTCAACCAGGCGGCACTGGCGGCGGATGCATCGCGACGCGCCAGGCGCTTGATGCCGTGAGCAATCACCGCTCGCGAATATTCGGTATCAGTCTGGTAACGGCTCGTGCGCGTGATGGCCCCGGGTTTCACATGAACATTGTAGTAACTCTGAGCCCAGGCCTTGAGGGGGTTATCGAAGAATCGCAGAAGGTAACGCGCAAGGGTGGTTTCGTTCGCATCCAACGCAAGCACAAGGCGATCCCACACCATACCTTCCGTGAGTAGATCGGCCTTGATCCACACTTCGAAGAGCGGATCGCAGGCTTTTGCCTGGGACTCACCGACAATCCATAGCTCGGGAATCCCAGCAAACGCCCGTTCGCGTTCACCGGTGCCGTAAAATGCTCGCAACTGGTAGCAGCGCAACTCGGCATCAACCGATGTCTCGTAGTGATCAAGAAACGTCTGCCACTCCCGACGTTTACCCAGGCGCTTCATCCATCGGTAATAAATGATGTTGGCCACCGGTAAATCTGCGTACTCAGAGCGAAAATCGAGGACTTCTGCCGCTGTGGCTCGCGATAGCCGGCTCTGTAATTCCAGGTAGGACAAATACGGCCGCAGTACGTAATCATCGAGCCTGTCGCGCATTTTGTAGTAGCTGCGCATGCGCCCTGCTGTTAGGTGATCCAGGGCAATTTTGTAGTTGACTCGTTGCTGGTAGAGACTACCGCTCGTCGCAGCCTCGACTGCGCCGGGGAACACAAACACGAGCCACGCGAGTGCGGCGATCAGCAGCGAGTTTTTCATCACGCTGCTGGCCAGCAGACAAGGCCGCCAAGCCGACTGCGCGTGTCGGCGACCTTTCTCATACAACGATTCAGCACTTGCTCGATGGATCCTGCTCGAGTAATTCAGTTGTGACGCGCTAGCGGCTTGCGCCTTCGGCCGTCCAAGCCCTACTCCTCATCCTCGGCCACTTCCTCGGCGCCGACACGCACCGCCAGAACATCACAGGTGGCGCCGTGGAGAACCCCGTTGGCAGTTGAGCCCAGCAATAGCGCGAGTCCGTGACGACCGTGGCTGCCGACGACGATGACGTCCGCTTCCTTTGCATCCGCGACCCTTTGTATCTCGCTTTCGGGACGCCCGAAAATCAGATACTGCCGATCGACCGGGACGCCAAGCGTAGCTGCAAACTCAGCGAGATGTGATTTGGCCTGATCGTGAATTTGTTCCTGCACGGACGAAAGATCCATCGGGATATCTCCACCGTAGGCAAGGCTCAGCGGCTCGATCACGTGCACGAT
>JAPUFN010000002.1 GCA_027293665.1 Gammaproteobacteria bacterium
TCCGCCGTTCAGCCACTCGCCGCGAAGAATTACTGATGGGCGAAGAAGAGCTGGCACGCGTCTGGATTCTGCGCAAACTCCTCCACGCGATGGATGATGTCGCCGCGATCGAGTTTATGGTCGACAAGCTGAAGGATACCAAGACGAACGCGGAATTCTTCGCGTCGATGCGAGGCCGTTAGCCTATTACCGATGTTTGTCGCCGACATCGAGGCGATCTCGGGTTCGCCGGTTCGACTGATTGAGCTTCATGTAAGCACACTCGGATTTCGCTTTCGCGCCGGGCAGTATCTCGAAATTGTCCACCCCGGCGGTGAAGTGATTCCAATGACCATCGCCAGCAGTCCTGCGCGGCTGCCCCGGTTGTGCCTTCACTTTCGTAACGTTCCGGGTGCCCCAGGTGCTGCGCTGCTCGATGAGCTGCTCAGCACACAGGACAAACTGACAATTCGCGGTCCTTCTGGAGAGGTCTATGTATCTGCCGCGGACGTGGCCGGGGAACCTCTGCTGCTGATCGCCGGTGGTACCGGTGCATCCCAGGCGTTCGCAATCATCGATGATCTCGAGCTGCGGCAATGCACCACCCGGGTTGACCTGCTGGTGTGCGCTGACGAGCCTGAAGATCTGTATTTCCGTGCGCAGCTGACCACCAATCAGCCATCATGGCTTTACCCGACTTACATCATTGATGCACGCCGCAATGCACACAACAAAGCTCAGTTGTGGCTACGCGACAACGCCGCGCGTTTCACCGAGCACCGTATCGTGCTGTCCGGTTCGCCGGGTTTTGTCTATGCGACACTCGCAACACTGCAGACAGCGGGCATTGCCAGGTCGCAGACCGACTCTGATGTCTATGCGTACGCGCCACAACCCGAAGCCGTGCGTGAACGGGACGCGTGAAGTGCGGTCTCTCAACGCGCGGTAGGCAACGGTAACGCGGGCAACGTCCTCAGGGATTGACTGAAGTACTCACTGCCACGTTCGGCGTCGCCCAACGCCGTGCACAACCGACCAAGTTCAGCATAGACTTCCGGTGTCCGCAGAAGGCGCAGGCTGGCTTCCATGTATTCCCTGGCCTTGGCCCACTGGTGGTTCATCAGGCAGATCCGACCCAGTGCAAGCAGCAGTGTCGGATCGTTCGGCCGCTCTTTGAGCCAGTTTTCGGCATACTTCAGCTGCCGCTCGACATCGATCGCCTCTGTCTGACCGTAAAGTGCAACGAGCTCTTCATCCAAGGCATGTTGCAGGCCTGCCCGGATGGCCGCTTCGGCTTCATCGGAGGGCCCGGCTGCGGCCAGAGTCTGCGCGTACTGCCCGATCAGAGCGCTTGCGCGTTTGAGATCTTTCGGCACGCGCTGCCAGACGTGTTCAGGTGTCTCGCTGGTCGTGGCCAGAAGGCTGCGCCAGGCGATGAGTTGCAGCTGTGTCAATTCATCTGCCGGAAGTACCTTTTCCTTCTTCAACACGGGTAGCAATTCGATGAGCGCCGGCCAGTCAGCCAGCTCCTGGTAACACTGTCTGAGCATCGCAAGCACCTGGGGATGGCGCGGCGACTCCTGCTTGAGCTGCAACAGTGTGGCCAGGCACTGTTCCCACTGGGCAACCGCCATCTGCAGTTGTGCCTGGGTTAATGCCACCGCAAATCTCGAACCTGGCGTGGATTCGTGCGCCTGCCGCAACAGATCATCACGACCCTCGGTGTCACCGAGTTCATGCGCGGCGCGTGCGGCGCTAAGGTAGTTGATCAGTGGCGACCGTACTTCGTTGGCGGATGTAACCAGTAATTTGCGCGCTTCCTGCCAATCTCCTTCGGCCATCAGCAACAGGCCCTGCACCGTCTGCTGCCGCGCAGTCCGGGTCTTACGATGCCGCACCCAGGAACTCAGCGCGCCACCTCCCGCCAGGGAGCGGGTAAACGTGTACACGATGAAACGGACGAGAAAGTACGCCACGAGCAGCAACAGCGCGGCAAACCACAGACTGGTCTCGACTGCGCTGTCGCCGTAGGCCAACAGAACGTAGCCAGGATCCCGCACCACCACCGTGCCGACCAGTCCGCCAAGTACGACTGCCAGCAGCAGGATGAAGAAACCGATTTTCACGAGCCTTCACGCCGAGCGGATTGCAGACTAGTGAGTGAACCCGAAATATCGGGAAGTTCCTGGTCCAGATTGATCTTCGCCAGATCCGACAACTCCGCGATTGCTCTGCGCACCGAAGCCTCATTGGTATCGAGGTATTCGTCGAGCCAATCGGCCGCGGTGGTGAGACTTTGTTCGTAGACAATCTGTTCCCGCCGCAGCGCCGCCAACTGCGCACGTTCGAGCATCAGTCGCAAATTCAGCTCCAGGTAGACGGCTTCCTCCGGCGCAAGCAGAGGTTTGGTGCTGCCGTCGAAGCGCCGGAAACGCAGATAGGAAGAAAACTGCTCGAACAACGCCTGCCAGAATCCGTCACTGGCGGCCGGCGCTGGTGAGGTGTTTTGCAACAGATATTCCGGCAGCTTCACGGGCAGGTGCGCAAGGTCACTTTTTATCGCCTCTAACTGAAGGTAAATGCCCTGCACGTCATTGCTCTCGACGTTACTCAGCGCGAGAATTTCATCGGCCAGTTCGGCACGAACCTGATACAAGCCGAAATCATCGAGTTCGAGCAGAATCGTATCGGCTACGGTGAGGAGCTGCAGTGCCGCTTCGACATCGCGCTCCATCAACAGCCGATGGTTGGCTATGCGCAGCAGGTAGGCAACTTCGGCCACCATCCACTCGCGACGCGACGGCGGCGCGTCCTTGGCAACCTCATTGAAAGCGGTGATCATCCGTTCCTGCGCAAGTTCGAGTTCTGCTTTCTGGGAGCGTGAGAAATCCGCAAGCGAGGCAGCCTGTTGTGAGGTGAGCGTCGCCAGCTCAGCAGCGATCTGCGTTGCCTGGGACTCCACTCCGCCGAGTCGCGCATCGACGGCAATCATCGGCGTCAGAAAGATCAACTGATAGTAGAGATAGCCGGCAAGACCGGCGGCCCCGGTTGCCAGGAGCAAACTGAACAGCCCCAATCCGCGCCCGGCCGCTGTCGGTTTCACCGCCTGCGCCTGATTCAATCGTGTGTTGCCGGTTGCCGCTGGCTGCTGCCCGGCGCCGCCCGTGCGCCTCAAAGCAGCGTTGTCACTTTCGGCGCCCGCAGCAGCGGCCACATCGCCGGCCGCATCAGCGCCACCTGCATCCTGACCTTTGCCCGTCAGGTCTGCTTCATCCATCTTCGCCTCTCAACTTGTCTTGCACAGATTTGCCAGGGCCTCGAGCCACGCCGCACTGTCAGCACCGCTGCAGAGGACAACTCGCGTGAATCCGGCGTCACCGGCAATCTCCACGACGCGCTGCGAGGGCACCAGCAGCGGAATATCCGCCCGGCCACCCGCTGGAAACCATACCCGCGCGACAAGCGTTGCGCCATCACCACTTGCAGCAAGTATGGCGTCGATCGCGGCGACATCGACCTGTACATCGTCTGCCGCAAACCGACGGTAGCAGGCACGACGGGTCACCATGGCGCCGCCGGCACGCAGCGCCTGCAACAGATGCTCGCGGCCGCCTTCGCCTGCAACCAGCACGACCCGTTGGCCTGCGACGTCCGCGAATTCGCGTAACGCCAACAACCCTTCACTGGTCGCATCTTCCGGAGCTGTCGAGTGTATTCCGCGCTCCGCCAGCACCTCTTGCGTCCTGCGACCCAGCGCGAATACCTGAGCGTGTTCACAGAAGGTGAGATCGCCGGTAAAGAGGACCGCATGTTCGGACAGGAATACGACGATATCCGCAGCACTGGCTGGTGCTCTGGGCGCAGTGGGTTCGACTTCGAGCACCGGTGCCAGCCAGACGTCATAGCCCGCGGCGCGCAATTCACGACTCTGTCGGCTTGCCCCTGGTTCACTGCGCGTAAGCCAGATGCGCAACTTATCACTCTCGGCCATCGTCGCCTGCGGCAGAAGACGCGAGAGCTGCAAGCAGCTCTGCAGCACCATCATTCAGCAGAGACGACGCAACCTCACGACCCGTCGCCAGCGGATCCGTGCCAGTCGCCGCCGCCCGCAGCATCCGGCTGCCGTCCGCCGTGCACAGCACAGCGGTCAGTTCGATGCGGTCCGCCTGCTTGCGGGCATACGCACCGAGTGGCGTAGAACAGTCCGCGCCCAGAGTTGCGCTGACCATTCTTTCGGCCCGCACACAATCACTGACTGCAGGGTCGTTGAGCACCTCGAGCATTGTCAGCAGTTCTTCATCCGCCGCCGCGCATTCGATCCCGAGAGCACCCTGCCCCGCCGCGGGCAGGCAGACGTCTATCGCGAGATGTTCGCAGATGCGTCCGGCAAGTCCCAGCCGCTCAAGGCCTGCAGCCGCCAGAATCAGCGCATCGTATTCACCAGCATCGAGTTTGCCGAGCCGTGTGCCCACATTGCCACGCACTGGCAGCATCTTGAGATCGCCGCGTTGTGCCAGCAGCATTGCCTGTCTGCGCAGACTCGATGAGCCCACCCGCGCGCCTGCGGGCAGCGCCATGAGGCCGTGTCCCTGCGGGCACACCAGCGCATCTCGAACATCCGCCCGATAGCCGATGACCGGCAACGCGAATGGCGCAGGCAGTTGCGCTGGCACATCCTTCATTGAATGCACCGCGATATCGGCTGTGCCTTTGAGGATTGCTTCTTCGAGTTCCTTTATGAAGAGTCCCTTGCCGCCCACTTCGGAAAGGGGCGAGCTCTGCCAGCGATCACCCTCGGTCGTCATTCCCAGCAGTTCGATGCTCAGATCCGGATAAACATCGAGCAGACGCTCACGGATAAAGTTCGCCTGCCACAACGCAAGTGTGCTTTCACGGGTCGCTATGACAATTCGACGGCGCGCCATTAACTACTTCTGTGCGTTCACAACTTCTTGATGAACTTCCGGACACCAGCCACGTGCCGGCGGGAGATGTCCAGCGTCTCCTCGATGTCGCGCAGTCGTATCCGATAGTGCCCGGTGGCTACCCGATCCAGGCCGATGATATATTTCGAGGCTACGATGGCATTGCGGTGCACGCGAACAAACTGGCCGCCGAATTCGTCTTCGAGTTCGCGCAGCGACTCATCGATGATGATTTCACCCTCGCTGTGGCGCACGGTCACGTACTTGTGATCCGCTTGAAAATACCTCACTTCATTGACCGGTATCAGCTCGATGCCCTTTCGCGTCCGCGCCGATATGTGCGACCTTCGGGGCGGTTGCTCGCCAGCTAGTGCGGCGAGCTGCGCCTTGTTAACTCGCTGAGCTTTGCCGAGCGCCACCTCGAGAGTCTCCTTGCGCACAGGCTTCAGGAGATACCCTACGGCCTGCAGATTGAAGGCCTCCACCGCATGTTCTTCATACGCGGTACAGAAGATGACCGCGGGCGGCTCCTCGAAATCTTCGATGTGGCGCGCGGCCTCCAGGCCGTCCATGCCGGGCATTCGAATGTCGAGCAGAACGACTTCGGGTTCGACGCTGGAAGCTATTTTGACCGCTTCGATGCCGTTGGCAGCTTCGCCAACGACCTCGTAATCATCGAAGCCACCGATTATCCGAGCGAGCCGATCACGTGCCAGCTGTTCATCATCGACGATGAGAACTTTCATAGTTGAGCCTCCTGCTCCGTTGCATCGTGTCTCAGCGGGTAGCGCAAAAAAGTGACATATTGGTCCTCATCAGACGACGTCCGCAATTCCGCCCGAGTGCCGTAAAGGACGCTGAGTCGGCTGCGAATGTTGGCCAATGCCATCTTGTTCCCCTGGCTTTCCCCGAATGAGGAATCCGGCGGTAGTGGATTGGAGATTTCAACGTTCACTTCCTGGTTTGTGAACCACAACCGCAGCCGGATCGTACCGCCTTCGGGCAGCGGCTGGATGCCATGATAAATCGCATTTTCGAGCAGCGGCTGCAACGTCAGCAGGGGAATTCTGACCGAGCTGGGTATCTCCTCGATCTCCCATTCAAGCTGCAGCCGATTACCCAGACGCAGCGCCTCGATGCGGACGTAACGCTCGCACAGATCCAGCTCTTCACTCAGTTGCACCTGATTTCCTGCGTCATTGAGACTTGCGCGAAACAGCTCCGAGAGGTCTTCGACCACGGTTTCTGCGGTTGCCGGATCCGTTGCGATGAGACTCGCGATGATGTTCATGCTGTTGAAGAGAAAATGCGGGCGAATGCGCGACTGCAACGCCTGAATTCTCGACTGCAACTCAGACTGTTCCTGCACGCGCAGCTGCTGTTGGACATAAAAATAGCGCAGCGCGAGCACAGTAATGATGCCGGAAATCACCAGTTGCCCGAGGATCACAGACCAGCTTACGCCACTGAAGGAGTAGTTCTGTACCAGCAGACGGTCGGTAACGACGCCTACCGTAATCGTTATCAGCATGACGATTCCAAAGGCAGCCAGGGCACCCGCGATCAAGCCCAGATCCGCGAGTACCTTACGCGTCGCACAAAGTAGGCCGGCGCTGGTGAGCGCCACCCACTGCACGAACAGTGACATCAACGCAAGCCGCAGCCAGGTGATCGGACCGCCGCCAAAGAGCATCACCAGAACCAGCAACTCGCCAAACAAAACGAGCAGGGAGATTGCGGTGACGTTGCACAGGTCCGGTACTACAAAGGGTTTTGCCCGCAAATCCGCCACACTCTTGAGGCGGGATTGGTTGCTATAATCCGCCACCATCTTCTATTGCAACCTCGGAAGTTCATGAGTCAAGACGGAAAACCCTGGGGCGGGCGGTTTGCGGAAGCCACAGACGCCTTCGTGGAAACATTTACCGCGTCTATAAGCTTTGATCGGCGCTTGTATGGCTACGATATCCAAGGCTCCATTGCCCATGCCAACATGCT
>JAPUFN010000020.1 GCA_027293665.1 Gammaproteobacteria bacterium
CAACAATCTGGGCGAGACGCTGCAGGGTGCTTACTCGGATTTGCCGCTCAACCCGCGCACCTTGTTTCGCCAGATCCCTGTAGGAAAGGGCCTCATCGTCGCGGGTATTCATAGCGGGCGCAATCATAGGTACCCTATGGGATGCTGTAAAGTGGATTCTCGCCGCAAACTTACGCTAACCACTGAAATTTCTTAGAGTTTTTCGGATCGAAATGCACCTCATTTTAGCCTCTACTTCCCCCTACCGTGCCGAGCTGCTCGCCCGGCTCGGCGTCCCGTTCAGCACCGAATCTCCGGCGATCGATGAATCCCCGCTGGCGGCGGAGACGCCCCGTGATCTGGTTTACCGGCTCGCTCAGCGCAAGGCGGAAGCGGTTGCAGAGCACCATGAGCGTGCACTCATAATCGGCTCTGATCAGATTGCCGTACTCGATGAGCAAATACTTGGCAAACCCGGCACAGCGGCACTGGCGCGAGCGCAACTGGCTTTGTTATCCGCCCGCGAGGTGTCGTTTTTGACGGGCCTGTGCGTGCTCAATACAGCCGATGGCAGCCTTGCGGTGACGGTGGTCGAAACGCCGGTACGCTTCCGGCAGCTCAGTGAGACACAGATTGCACACTACATCGAACGGGAAATGCCGCTGGACTGCGCTGGTGGGTTCAAGTCAGAAGGCCTGGGCATCGCACTGTTCGAAGCAATCGGTGGCAGCGATCCCAGCGCACTGATCGGACTACCGCTGATCGAACTGTGCGCCATGCTTGGTCGCCAAGGCATGGACGTTCTCGGCTGACGAGCAGCCTGTTGAAAAACGCCCTGCTATGCCAGTTGCGACCATATTCGTACAAATTCCGCTGGCCGCGGGCAGGTAAAGCGCCGCTCTCCGTCATCCCAGGGCAGAATCACTTCCTCAGCGTGCAGGCACAGGCGCTCGATGGTAAATTTGCGGCAAACCGCCACATCGGCCGCCTGGGCGTACTTCGTATCACCAACGATGCCGTGACCTGACGCGGCACTGTGGACGCGAATCTGATGAGTTCGGCCGGTAATGAGCTGCGCCGTCAAGAGGCTCGCGCAACCGCTACGCGCTTCGACACTGAACTCGGTCAGGCTCTCCTTGCCTGCGGGGTCGACGCGCACCCGCCGCTCGCCGGAATGTGTCACGTACTTCTGCAATGGCAGATTCACGCTCCTGCGAAAATCCGGCCACAGGCCATGCACGATGAGCGCATAGCGTTTACCCATCGTGCCCGCGCGGATGCTTGCATGCACGTGGCTGAGCGCACGACGATGCTTGCTCACGAGCAGGCAGCCCGAGGTATCGCGATCCAGGCGATGCGCCAGTTCCAGTTGCCCTTTCGGCCGTAACCGGCGCAGAGCCTCAATCACACCAAAAGCAACCCCGCTGCCACCGTGAACCGCGATACCGGCGGGCTTGTCGAGAACCAGCAGGTCATCATCTTCGAAAACAATTGCGGCTTCGAGCCTGTTGAGTTGCTCAGCGCCGATGAATTTTTCCCGGCCCTCCGCGGCCGACGTGTGGGGCGGAAGGCGGACCTCATCGCCAGCCACGAGTCGATACGTTGGCTTTATTCGGCCACCGTTGACCCGGACTTCGCCCTTGCGCAACATCCGATAAACGCGGCTTCTGGGCACATCGCGCAAGGTCCGCAACAGGAAGTTGTCAATTCGCTGCCCCACAGAGTCCTGCACCGTCACCTTACGGGCCTTGCGGTGGACGCCGCCTGAGGCGGGGACGCCGCCTGAGGGGCGTGGCGAGTGGTCAGGCTTCATGTGATGTAGATCGCATTTTCTCTAAATGTTTGAAGGACTTACCCGATACTGCTAACATTCGACCGCCCGCTCGCTCAGAGCGGTGGGCCGTCCGGCTACCACCGGACACGACGCCAGGGGATCAGATGAATTACCACTGGCCTGTTTGGAATGCTGTCACAAGGCACTCCAAGTTAACGAAATTATTGCGAGTTAAGCCAACAGTTAGGCGAAATGCAATTCGGCTTAGGACTAAGACTAGGACCAAGAGAATCGGCCTGCAGACTCAACCGTCGTAAGACAGACCATCGTGCCGATTTAAACCGAACGCATTCGAGTAATGCACTGCCAGCAATATCTACTACGGCCGGTTGCCATACCAACTCATCGAGCAGGCAACGGCCAGGATCGAACAGTTAGACCTTGATATTGCAGGACGATAGCGTAAGACGTAAAACGTATTAAGTAATACGTAAGATGGAAACATCGAGAACATGACGCTGCGGCGAGAAAGAATTTTCGACGCAGATAGGAAATTGCAACACGACCCGCAGGGGACGTCGTTGCTCCACACCAAATCTGGTGTTTGCTGATCTCACCGGTCTGCTTTACCAGATAGAGATCCGGCTGGTTTCAGCCGGTCCTGAATTGTTCTCGATCCAGCGGTTGGATGAGTTACCTGCCGCCTCCACGTCTCACAACGCATTCAGCCTTTCCTGGCATGACAAGCAGCTTTTTTGCCACAAATGGTGGACGCCATTGGACGCTTCGCCTGCAAGAAAGTGAACAGGAAACATACGCATGCAAAGAATGCTTATCAATGCCACGCAACCTGAAGAAGTCAGAGTTGCGCTGGTCGACGGCCAGAAACTCTACGATCTCGATATTGAAAATGTCGGGCGGGAGCAGAAGAAGGCCAGTATCTACAAAGCTCGTATCACACGGGTCGAACCAAGCCTTGAAGCCGCATTCGTCGATTTCGGTGCCGAGCGCCATGGATTTTTGCCACTTAAGGATATCTCCCGCGAGTACTTCAAGAAGAAAACCAGCGGCAACGACAAGTTGATGATTCAGGAACTGATCAGCGAAGGTCAGGAAATCGTCGTCCAGGTTGATAAGGAAGAACGGGGCACCAAGGGTGCTGCACTCACCACGTTCATCAGCCTCGCCGGACGCTACATGGTGCTCATGCCGAATAACCCGCGCGCCGGAGGCATCTCCCGCAGGATCGAAGGCGAGGACCGCGATCAACTGCGCGATGCGATGAGCCAGCTCAACATCCCGCAGGGCATGGGCGTGATCATCCGCACGGCAGGCATTGGTCGCAGCGCCGAAGAACTGCAGTGGGATCTCGACTATCTGCTGCAGTTATGGGAATCCGTGCAGCGCGCCGAAGCTGAAGAGTCCGCACCCAAACTGCTCTATCAGGAAAACAGCGTCATTCTGCGGGCCATTCGCGACAACCTCCGCAAAGACGTGGGTGAACTGCTGATTGACGGCGAAGAGGCTTACAAAGAAGCGCACACGTTCATCGATCAGGTCATGCCCCACTACAAGGATCGGGTGAAGTTCTATCAGGACCCTATTCCACTGTTCAGCCGTTATCAGATCGAAAGCCAGATTGAGACGGCGTTCGAGCATGTCGTGAAGTTGCCTTCAGGCGGTAGCATCGTCATCGATCCAACCGAAGCGCTGGTCTCCATCGACATCAACTCGGCACGCGCCACCAAAGGATCGGACATCGAAGAGACCGCCCTCAACACGAATCTGGAAGCGGCAGAAGAGATCGCACGGCAACTGCGCCTGCGTGATGTCGGCGGCCTGCTTGTCATCGATTTCATTGACATGACATCGACAAAAAATCAGCGGGCTGTGGAAACCAAAATGCGCGAGGCACTCGAAGCCGACCGAGCACGCATCCAGGTCGGCCGAATTTCCCGCTTCGGGTTAATGGAGATGTCGCGACAGCGGCTGCGCCCCTCCCTGGAAGAATTGACTACCAGGGTGTGTCCCCGTTGCACCGGTCAGGGTCGAATTCGCGACACCCGTTCACTGGCACTTGCGATCCTCAGGCTACTCGAAGAGGAATGCCTGAAGGAACGAAGTTCGATGGTTCGAGCGATGGTGCCTCTGAACATCGCATCGTTTCTCCTGAACGAAAAACGGCAGGATGTTTTCGACATCGAACAGCGTACAAATACGCATGTCGTAATCGTGCCCAATGTGAACATGGAGACTCCGCAGTTCGAACTGCAGCGAATTCGTGATGATGCTTTCGTTGAACAGGGCGAAGTCCCGAGCTATCAGTTGGCGGAAACCATGCACGTGGTGGAGGAATCACCGGCATCGACCGTCCCGCCGGTAGCTGAAGTACCGTCGGTCAAGGCACAGCAACCAACCAGACCCGCGCCCGTCAGCCCCACCACTGAAGCTGGCAAGCAACCACAGGAAGCAAAGGCAGCCGGTGAGACGAAGCCGGGAATTGTTGCGCGTCTGGTGAAGTCGCTGTTCAGTGACGGTGGCATGGATGGCGAAGTTCTGCCGGAGAAAAAGGCACCCGCAAGAAGTCGCAGTCGCAATACCGGCGAGAAGCGGGGAAATCGTGATAATCGCGACCGGAACAGAAACTCCGAGGGTCGGTCCCGGGATAATCGTCGCAATGGAGACAATGATAATCAGACCCAGCGCGACAGGCAATCCAGCAACGAACGAAACGGCCGAAAACGCGATGACCCTCAGACCAGACGCGGCGAGCAGAACCGCGAGTCAGGTTCTGATGCCAATCGTGAGAAACCTCGCGCAACACAAGGCAATGGCGGCCGGCCGGAGCGCCAGAAGGCTACCGAGCAGCCCCGGAAGGATACGACTCCGATCGAAGATCGCAAGCCGTCTGAGAAAGATCTCGCCGCCAGTAAACGCCGACCGAAACGCGATCGGTCACAACTGGAAGGTGCTACGAGCGATCAAGCGAACCGACCACCGAAGCCAGCCTCACGGGAGAGTGAAGCGACAACTGAAGCCACGGTGGTAGACAGCATCCCGACGGATTCGCAAACACCCGCGCAAGCCGTCAGCGGAACAGCCGCGCAAGCCGTCCGCGAAACAGCCGCGCAAGCAGTCAGCGGACTCGAGGCGCAGACCGCCCAGGCATCGCAAGAGGCAAACGCAGCCGTAGCGGGCGGCAGCAGAGCGAGCAACGATCCGGAAAAATCAGCGACGGACGATGCCGACGCGAATGGGCCTGGCGAGAGCGCAGCGCAAGCCGAGGACTCTGCAACGCTCGCCACCGAAACGCATGAAGCAAGTCCCGAGAGTGCGCCGACAGCAAACCTCAGCGAATCAAGCGTGGCTGACCACGCCGAGGCCGAACCGGCAGCGAATTCGGCAGAGCCGGCTACCGTCAAGCGGGCCTACAACGATCCGCGGGAGGTCAAACGGCGGGAGCGCGAAGCGAAACTGCAGGAAGAAGGAATTCTTCCCAAGTAAGGCGATCAATCGAAGCCGACGGTATCCGGCTCAATTTCGAGACGGATACCGAAGCGCGTTGCGACATCTTCACGGATGGCTTCGGCAAGCTTGAGAACGGTGCGGCCATCGCAACGCTCGGGATTGACCAGCACCAGTGGCTGACGCTGCCAGACTCGCACCGGACCCGTTTCCCGGGTTTTCCAGCCGCACAAATCAATGAGCTGTGCGGCCGATAACTTGCTGCCCTGCGCAGTTGCATACTGATTGAGCTGCGGAAAATCTCTG
>JAPUFN010000200.1 GCA_027293665.1 Gammaproteobacteria bacterium
GGCATTGACTGCTTCAACGTTGAAAGCGCAGCAGAACTCGATCGTTTGAGTGCTCGCGCTGAGTTGCTCAACAAAGTGGCCTCGGTAGCGGTAAGGGTCAATCCCGATGTGGATGCGCGAACCCACCCGTATATCTCGACAGGCCTCAAAGAAAACAAGTTTGGCGTGCCGATCGAGCAGGCACGAGACCTTTACCGGACAGCAGCAGATCGACAGTGGCTGAAGACCACGGGCATCGCCTGTCACATCGGCTCGCAGATGAGCGAGGCTGAGCCCATCCTCGAGGCGTTGCAGAACCTGCTGGTGCTACATGAGCAACTCAGCAACGACGGGTTTGAACTTGACCATCTGGACCTTGGCGGAGGTTTTGGCGTCAGCTATGACGACGAGCCAGAATTCGATATCGCAGCCTTCGGTAGCGCGCTTCGAGCTGCTCTCGCCGATCGGCCATCTTCCGACAGACCATTGGCGCTCGCCGTTGAGCCCGGGCGGTTCCTCGTTGCTAATGCCGGTATCCTCGTCACGAAAGTCGAATATCTCAAGCCCGCACCGACGCCACAGCACAGAAATTTCGCGGTGGTGGATGCCGCGATGAACGACCTGATACGGCCTGCTCTGTATCAGGCATGGCATCGCGTCGAGAACGTTCACCGAGGCTCCGGTACAGCTTCGGCTTCCTGGGACATCGTGGGTCCGGTGTGCGAAAGCGGCGATTTCCTTGCGAAAGAGCGTCCGCTCAGTGTTGCTGAAGGAGATTTGCTGGCCATTCACTCCGCAGGTGCTTACGGCATGGTCCAGTCTTCGAACTACAATTCCCGTCCCCGGCCCGCTGAAGTTCTGGTGGATGTCGCTGATTTTCAGGTGGTGCGGCGACGCGAAACGTCTGCCGACCAGTTGCGGCTCGAAATACTGTAGGCTGCGAATGATGGAGATAAAATTCGCAAAGATGCACGGCCTTGGCAACGATTTCATGGTGCTTGACCTTGTCAGTCAGGAATTCGAATTTACCTCCGATCACGTTCGACAGTGGTCTGACAGACGTACTGGCATCGGTTTTGATCAACTGCTGATCATCGAACCGCCGCAGCAGCCGGATGTGGATTTCGGCTACCGGATCTACAACGCAGATGGATCCGTTGCTGAACAGTGCGGCAATGGTGCACGCTGTGTCGCAAAATACATTGCCGATCTGCCCCTGAGCGTGAAGCCCAACATTGTTCTGCAAACCAATACGGGCCGTATCGAAACCCGGCTGTTGGACCCGAACACCGTCGAAGTCGATATGGGGCGACCACTCATGCAAGCGCAGGAAGTTCCGTTTCGTGCTACAGCCGCAATTTCCTGCGGGCATCCCGCTTTCACTCTCGCCGCACTCGACGAAAATTTCGAGATCACTCCAGTTTCAATGGGTAACCCGCACGGCGTCATTTTTGTCGACGATATCAGCACAGCCCGGGTGGCTGAGATCGGCGCAGCACTCACCAGTCATGATTTTTTTCCGGAACGGGCCAACATCGGTTTCTGCCAGGTCATCGACTCAGGTTTTGTTCGTCTGCGCGTTTTCGAACGCGGCGTGGGCGAAACTCGAGCATGTGGTACCGGAGCATGTGCCGCCGCGGTGGCAGGGCGCCTGCACGGTAAGCTCGACGATCGGGTCAAAGTGTCACTCCCCGGAGGCAAAATACGTATTCATTGGCAGGGCGAGGACAGCCCCGTTAGACTGACCGGATCCGCCACCTTCGTGTATGAGGGCCGCCTAGCAGCGTGAATATCTCCCTATGACTTCGGCTACTGACGCCGAGACAAATCCTACTGACGAGTCCGTCATCGCCTACCTGAAAGACGATCCGGAGTTTTTCCACCGGCATGCAAAACTCCTTTCAGAGCTGAATCTACCGCATGAATCCGGCGAGGCTACTTCGTTGATTGAACGTCAGGTGGCGATCCTGCGAGAGCGCAACATGCAGATGCGTCGCCGGATGAACGAACTGATGCAGGCCGCCAAGGACAATGACGCGCTGTTCGCCAAGACCCGGACGCTTACACTGGAATTGTTGCACGTCAACGGCTGGCATGAACTCAACGAAGTGCTGGCCACTTACGTGCTGGCGGATTTCCAGGCAGACTTCGTCTGCTGCCACCTCGCTAATCTCCCCGTCTTTCTCGATCACCTGCAAAGTCACGAAGGCGTCCTGCCGCACGAGCGATTTGTGACCAACAACCAACCTGTCTGTGTAATGCTGCGTGCGGAGGAGCTCGCAACAATCTTTCCGATCCAGGAACACAACACACAGGGAAGTGCTGTGTTGGCGCCTTTGTTTTGGGAGAACGGCACAGGCTGCCTTGCAATCGGCGGCCGTGATGCCAATCGTTTTACCACTGATATGGATACCCTGTTCGTGAACTACATCGGCGACGTGTTGAGCCGCGTGGTCCAGCGCCTGGCG
This sequence comes from Gammaproteobacteria bacterium, assembly GCA_027293665.1. Taxonomy (GTDB): domain Bacteria; phylum Pseudomonadota; class Gammaproteobacteria; order Pseudomonadales; family Azotimanducaceae; genus SZUA-309. The sequence continues at coordinate 2,448 of JAPUFN010000200.1, forward strand.
TCGTGAGCAAGCCGAACGAGTTAGACAATTATCTCGATCATCTGCGTTTCGAGAAACAATATTCTCCACATACGCTAGACGCCTACCGCCGGGACATCGCCCGGTTCATTGCAAAAACAGGTGTACCCCTCGGCGAAGTCAAATCGCATCACGTCAACACGTTCATTTCCTCTCTCCATAGCAGCGGCCTTTCGGCCAGAACGATCCAACGGGCATTGTCCAGCGTGCGCAGCTTTTTCAACTATCTCGAGGGTAAAGGCTGCGTTGCTGGCAACCCGGCAGTGGCCAACAAAGCGCCGAAAGGCCGCAGCAGGCTGCCACAAACACTCGATACCGATCAGGCGGCAAAACTCTTCGCCTACGCTGCACACACGCCGATCCAGAAACGCGATCGGGCGATCACGGAACTGTTTTACGGTAGCGGCTTACGGCTGGCCGAACTCGTCGGAGTAAACATCGGAGATCTCGATCTCGAAGCGGGGTTCGTCACGGTGGTCGGTAAAGGACGAAAGTCCAGACAGGTTCCCTTGGGACGTCACTGCATCGCAGCAATTCGCGCCTGGCTTGCCTGCCGCCTTGAGCCCGACCGGACTGCACCGCTTTTCACCGGCCGGCCGGAAAAACGCATAAGTCCCCGCACCGTGCAGGTGAGACTCAAAGAACTCGCACGCCGCCAACTCGGCAGCAGTCAGTTACATCCACACATGCTGCGCCACAGTTTTGCCAGCCATCTGCTGGAATCGAGCAGCGATCTCAGAGCCGTCCAGGAATTGCTCGGCCACGCCGACATCGCCACCACCCAGATCTACACACACCTGGACTTTCAGCATCTCGCCAAAGTCTACGACGCCGCCCATCCGCGGGCAGAAATGCAGGATGCGCGGCCGGAACCGCAGGATGCGCGGTCACAACCGCAGGATGCGCGGCCGGGCCGCAGGATGCGCGGTCAGAACCGCAAATTGACTGATGGGTAAGGTTTGCGTCATCACTTTTGATCTCGACAACACGCTATGGGATGTCGGCGTGGTAATTCGCAGAGCTGAGCAACAGATGCGATCGTGGCTCGATGTGGCAGCGCCCGAGTATTCCGAGCGCTTCGATCAGACGGCGATTTTCGAATTACGCTCGCAGCTTGTTGCAGCCAACCCGCAACTGCGGCATGACCTCTCCGCGCTGCGGGAAGAGATTCTCTTTGCCGCCATCAGCCAATGCGGCTACAAACCCACCGTCGCCAGGTCGCTGGCGAGGACCGCATTCCAGAAATTTTTCGAAGCGCGCCACGAGGTGGTTTATTTCGCCGGTGCGCTGGAAGTGCTCGCAGAACTCGCTGGCAACTACCGCCTCGGCGCACTGACAAACGGTAACGCGGACGTTGCGAAACTCGGTCTGGATCGCTATTTTTCTTTCGCTTACTCGGCTGCCGATGTTGGGGCCAGCAAACCGGCGCCGGCGATGTTTCACGCCGCGCTCGAGCACTGCGGGGCACACCCACGCGAGAGTATCCACATCGGCGATCATCTGATCGATGATGTCCAGGGCGCGGCAGCGGTGGGCATGCACACGATCTGGGTCAACCATAACGCAGAAGCACTTCCTGCGGATTCTCAGGCACCGACGGGCACTGTGCAAAACCTGCAGGAACTGCCCGAGCGTGTTACGGAAATATTCAATGGCTGATCGCGACGTTTGCTTGCCCGGCAATCAGCGACCGTGTTGTCTGATGACGGTTTTGATCGCCTCTTGCGTTGCCGATACCTCC
>JAPUFN010000201.1 GCA_027293665.1 Gammaproteobacteria bacterium
GGCACCGGGTATGCACTGCCTGGATCGCTCAGATCGGCGCCGGAGGAAAAGTGTTTCCCTGCCCCGGTGAAGATAACTACTCTGGTCTCGACGTCGTCGCGGAACGCGTGCGCTGCGGCTTCGATTTCAACGAGTTGAGCATAGTTCAGCGCGTTGGACTTTTCCGGGCGGTCGAACGTGACGGTGGCGATGTGGCCGGTCCGCTCAATTTTCAGATGTTGGAATTCAGACTCCGGCATGATTCGTGGCTCTTTACCTGCAACCGGTCTCAGCGCGACCGGTTGCTGGAGAATGTCTGGTGGAGAAGGGCGATCAGGTTGCATCGACGGTAGCCGCCCCCTGGCGGGAACGCAATCGCAGCGTGCTGACCATCGGCACCGCCACGGCGTTTTCCCTGCTCGGGGATCAGGCCCTGTATGCGGTGCTGCCGGTTTATTACGAATCCCTGGGAATCTCCGCGCTGCAGGTTGGCATCCTGCTGTCGGCCAACCGCTGGATCCGACTGGTCACAAACGACTGGGCGCATCGGCTTGGCCGCTACGGTGGCCAGAAGTGGCTTTTTCTCGCTGCCTTTCTCGTGGGGTCGCTCACCACGGCCGGCTATGCGGTGTTTACGACGTTCAGTGCACTGCTCGTGATGCGCCTGGCCTGGGGACTTGCCTGGTCGTTCATCCGCCACCTGGGCGTGCAGGCAATTCTCGATGACGTGCCGGGTGACAAACCCGGCCGAACGATGGGGCTGTACAACGGCATATCCAGAGCCGGTTCGGTCGCAGGCCTTCTTGGCGGTGCTTTGCTGGTAGACACTTTCGGCTTTGTCGCGGGCATGTTGTGGCTTGCATTGTTCAGTCTCATCAGCCTGCCGCTTGCCGTGTCTGGTCACCGCGGCTACCGGGTTTTACAGTCCCGCCAATCAGGCACTGCGCCTCCGACATTGCTGCTGGCCGGGTTTGCTGTGGGCATTGTCGGGCCCGGATTCGTCATGAGTACGCTCGGCGCAGTACTGGTAGGTTACGCCAGCGATGACGCGCTGTTGAGTGCCGCGACGCTGACTGGCGTTCTGCTCGCTGTGCGCTATGCAATGGACAGTGTTGCCGCCCCCTGGCTCGGTGGCCTGACGGATTCATTCGGCATGCGGCAGGCAGGGATCGGCTATTTTTTCGTCGGCGGCATTGCCCTGCTGATCAGCGTCTCCGGCCTGCCGTTGGTTGGCTTCATGGCGGCGATACTGTGTTTTTTCATTTGTGGTACCGGCCTGCAAGCCGGACTCGCAGGTACGGCCGGAGCGCGTGGATCCGGTGCGTTCGCGCGCTACGTCACGGCCAACGATCTCGGTTCGGCGGTGGGTCCATTACTGGGCTGGTTCGTGGTCGACGCTTTTGCGGAGCCGGGTTGGTCGCTGGCGCTGGGTGGGTTGGTCTACCTGCTGGCCGTCGTTGTGCTGGCGCGCCCGACGCGAGCGCAACTCTGAATTCGTGCGGAAAAAACGCCAGCCCAAAAAAACGTGGCGGGATTAGTGATCTGGAGATCTCTAATCCCGCCCACAATAGTTTTGGGGGGTAGATAAAGGAGGGATACCCGAAGAAGGGGAGGGGAGGGAAGATCGGGTACCCCTCAGCTATCTGTCGACTATGTTACTTTCGGTAACACAAAATGCAACCTACGGTAACGCAACGATCTGTTGCATAATTGCAACACAAACCCCACTGGCGTTACTACAGCATGGATTGGGACGATTTCAGATACTTCAGCGCCATCGCACGGGTGGGCTCGGTGCGTGGCGCGGCGGACGATCTAGGCGTGAATGCCTCCACCGTGACGCGCCGCCTCGATCACCTGGAAGCACGGCTCGGAGTGCGTTTGTTCAACCGCACCCGTTCGGGTCTGCAGATAACCGACGAAGGCTCGGAGGTGATCCACGATCTCGATGCGGTCGCTGCGGACCTCGGCGAGATTGAACGGCGCCTGCAGGGTCGCGATGCAGAAATGGCCGGACCTTTGAGTATTGCGCTGCCCGACGTGCTCGTCGGGGCACTGATGCAGCAGCTGGTCGAATTTAGCGGTGAGCATCGTCGCATCCGGCTCGAGATTCTGCCGGATCCGGCCGAGCGCGCTCCGCCGCGGCGCGCTGTCGACATCTCGCTCCTGCTGACGGATGAGCCGCCGGAAACGCTTGTCGGTAGATGTCTGGGTCGGCTCCGGGTAACGGCCTATGCGAGCCTGGACTATCTCAGCAGGCATGATCCGCTGCTGGCGGCAGGTGAGAGTTGCTGGGTTGAATCGGAACTCGAAACGCTCCTGGCGCCAGATTTCAGAAGCGAGCATTTTGCCGCGATGACACTCGCTGCGAAGTGCCACAATCTGGTTCAGCAGTTGGCAGCAGTCCGTTCGGGCATGGGGATCACATTACTGCCCTGCTGCGTGGGAGACATCGATCCGGCGTTGTCCCGAATTGCAGGCATCAGACCAGTTGATACCCGCGAGATCTGGTTGCTCTTTCATCCGGACTTGCGCCGCGTTGCGCGTGTTCATACGTTTACCGAATATCTGCAACAGACCTTCGTGAAGCTCGAGGATGCGCTTCTCGGAAATCTTGAAGACCCACAGGCCCGACTGCCATGAAACCGAAGCAGGACATCAACTCAGTGAACCCCCGAAAATCGACATCACACATCTACTATTCACAGCGTCTGCGTCTGCACTATCTGGATTGGGGTAACTCGGATAAGCCGCACATGCTGCTTGTGCACGGCGTCCAGGATCACTGCCACACCTGGGATTGGTTCGCGGCTGCGTTTGCCGATGACTATCATGTTGTGGCGCCCGATCTGCGCGGACATGGTGATTCCGAGTGGGTGCGGGGCTCGAGCTACCACCAGCTCGACTACGCCTACGATCTGGCGCAACTGGTGCGGCAGACGTCTTTGTCACCCGTTATCGTCGTTGGCCATTCAATGGGAGGCACGCTTGCGGCACTGCTTGCCGGGTTGTATCCGAACGACGTGGCGAAGCTGGTGCTGATCGAAGGAGTCGGTTTGTGGCCGGACATGTTCGATGAAACGACTGCCGCCGAGCGTATTCGTTCGTGGATCGACAACACGAGGTCGCTCTCGGGTCGCCTACCCAAGCGTTACGAGACGCTTGAACAAGCCTTCGAACGCATGCACGAGGCGAACTCTCACTTGAGTGCCGAACGCGCCCGGCACCTGACAATTCACGGTAGCAATCAGAACGAAGACGGTACCTACACCTGGAAATATGACAACTATACGCACGCATTTCCGGTCTATCGAATTCCGCCTGCGGATACCATAGAGACCTGGCAGAGCATTGAGTGTTCGACGCTGTGCATAAACGCAAGCGCTGGTTTCGGCCATCGGATAGGTCAAAACGATACGTTGCAGCATTTCCGGCATGGCCAGTTGATCGACATCGCCGATGCCGGTCACTGGACGCATCACGATCAGCTGGAAGCAGTGGTCGCAGCCGTGAGTGCCTTTCTGTGAGAGACGCTTGCAGGGCCCTGTTTGTCAGCGCAAACTGAAACTGGCTGTAAGGAGGAAGCATGCTGGGCGCGCCGCAAAGGCTTCGCTGCGAATATCTTGAAAACCCCCTGGGTGTCGATGAAATCCGGCCCCGCCTGTCCTGGTGGGCCAACGATCCACGACCTGCAGAAATTCAGACCGCTTATCAGATCATTGCGGCCAGTTGCCTCGAGTTACTTGCGCTGGATGAAGGCGACTTCTGGGATAGTGGCCGGGTCCAGAGTCAGCAGACCTACAACGTCGAGTACCTCGGTAAACCGCTTATTTCCGAACGCCGCGTCTATTGGAAAATTCGTACTTACGATAGCGATGGCATGCCGAGTCCGTGGAGTGAGGGTGCTTTTTTTGAGATGGGCTTGCTGACAAGTGAGGACTGGCGGGCGCAGTGGATCGGCGCGCCGCTGATCGGCAGTCGTGCCAGTGGCGTCCCTGTCCCGCTGTTGCGGCGGGAATTCGAGTTGACCGGCGCCACAGTTTCCGCCCGGCTACACATCTCGGCACTGGGCCTCTACCGCGCTGAAATCAATGGCAATCGGATTGGTGATGGCGAACTCACGCCAAGCTGGACTGATTACGATAAGCGCGTCGAGTACCAGACCTACGATGTCACCAAATACCTGCGCGCCGGTGACAACGTGCTTGGAGTGCTGCTGGCGGATGGCTGGTACGCGGGCAGAACCGGTCGCGGTGAGCGACAGCAGTACGGCCGCCGGCCGTTGTTGTGCGCTCAGCTCAGCCTCACTCTGGCGTCTGGCACAACCGTAGTTATCGCAACGGATGCACTGTGGCGCTGGCGCCCTTCCTGGATCATCGCTGCCGATCTCGTGAGCGGGGAAAGCGTCGACGGTCGGCAGTTTGCTGCAGCCTGGAGTACACCGGAATGTGCTGCACAGGACTGGTCGGAGGTTACGCTCACAGAAGTTGCGGCCGAGCGCGTGGCGACTACCGCCCCGCTCATTAAATCGACTGCCGCTGTTACGGCAACGCTCATCAGCGCATCACCGCAGCTCATCTACGAGTTACCCCGCCAAGTTCTCGGGCGCATCCGACTGGCTCTGCACGTCTCAGAAGGTGCCCTGATCCGGGTGCGTTACGCGGACCGATTGACGGCCGAAGGTGCGTTGATCGCGCATGGCGGTGAGGACAGCTACACCGCTCAGGGGCTTGCAGAGGGCGAAGTGTTCGAGCCGGCGTTTTCTCTTCATGGCTTCCGCTATGTCGAAGTCAGTGGCGATATATTTCACGAAGACGCCGTTACAGTTTCCGCAGTGGCGCTGCGGCAGGCGATCCCCGTGGCCGGAGAATTTGTCTGCGACCATGCGGCGCTGAATTCGCTGCAGATCGGGCTGAATGAACGATTGCGAAACGCATGCTTCGGGATTCCGTTCGCTGGATGTGCAACGGGTTTACGCACAGGTGATACGGGTGGGGCGTTCGTCAACCTTGCCACTACACTTCTGAATTTCGAAAGCGCCGCTTTTTACGGCAAATGGCTGCGGGATCTGGCTGACGCGCAGTTGGCCGATGGTGGGTTTCCGGAAGTTGTACCCGCGCCACCGGGGTTTGATGATCTCAGTCGCGATGCTGGAGCACCGCGCTCGGATGTGCTGGTGCAGACCGCCTGGCGACTCTACCGCCACTGTGGCGATCGTCGGGTGCTCGAACGCTACTTCCCGGCGATCAAACGTTTTTTTACCGGCCTGATGGGCCGGTATCCGAATTACATAAGAAGCAATGACCCGCAACAGCAGCCCGCTGGTGTGGCGGACGACCTGTTGGCGACCGCCTGGTACTACAACAGTGCCAGGCTTGCTGCGCGTATTGCCGGAGTCCTGGGCAACTTGACCGAGCTGGAAGAATTCGAGGGGCTGGCGGCCAGCATTCGCAGCGCGTTTCGGCGCCGCTTCGTCACTCCCGACGGTCGCGTGGTGAGCGATTCGCCCGAGGCCTATGCACTCGTGTGTGCGTTCGGCATGCTCGAAGCAACCGAGTATCGAACCGCGGTACCCGAACTTCTGCAGCATGTTGAATCCGGTGGATACCTCAAGCCGACGTTTGAAATTCTCGATACGCTGACACAACTTGGGCGCCTGGACCTTGCCTATCAGGTGTTGCTGCGGGAGACCGAACACAGCCGAGAGACAGCGGTGGGAGAGACAGCGCCTGGCGAGCAGATCGTCGGTCGGGGAATAGGCGAGTGGCTCTTCACGGCGGCCGCTGGCATGGACCTCGACCGCGATCTGTCCGAGCGGCACAACGCTTATCGGCGAATGCGAATTCAACCGCGCCCGCCGTTGGGTATTGGTTTTCCTGAAGGTCCACCCTTGCGTGCGGTCGAGGCTTCGCTCGAAACCGTCAATGGGCGCTACGAAGTTGCCTGGCAAATAGATGATGACGGATTTGAACTCAGCGTGCGGGTCCCCTGCAACTGCGAAGCGAAAATCATCATGCCGGACGACTCGGTGCACGATGTCGTCGCGGGTGAACATGAGTTCGTGATGCCGTTCAGTGAAGCAGGAGACGGCATTCCAGTCTTGCGGGAAGTTGCACAGGCGACGTAGGGAAAAGGGAAACACAATGGACGGCATTCATGATCTCGGCGGAAAACAAGGCTTCGGACGCGTCGAGCGCGAGGAGAACGAGCCGGTCTTTCATGATCGTTGGGAAGCATCGATGTATACCATCTCGATGGCATTACGCCGCGCGGCGAAAGTTCAGAACACAGACCAGTTCCGCCATGCGATCGAAAGGATTGATCCGGTTGCTTATCTGACCCATGGCTATTACGGCCGCTGGTTGGGTGGCATGGAAGCCCTGCTGGTGGAAGGGGGCGAGATCAGTACCGAGGAGTTGACTGAGCGCGCACTGTCGCTCGGCGCCGATCCGGCAGCGCTGATCGCCGCCCGGCCAGATCCAACATTCGGGACCATAGCACCGGAATCGTCGCCTGACGCGCAACGCACTTTGCCGGATCCCGGCCGATTCACAGTAGGGCAGAGCGTCACCACACACGGCACACCGAGCGGTGGTCATACGCGTCTGCCGGCATACGCACGGGGTCATCGAGGCACGATCGTCGCAATGCACGGTGGCTGGCTCCTGCCGGATGCCAATGCGCACGGCCTGGGTGAACGGCCCGAGCATCTCTACACCGTCGAATTTTCTGGCGAAGAACTGTGGGGTAGTGCAGCAGAGGCGGGCTTGAAAATCTGCGTTGATCTGTTTGAGTCTTATCTGGAAGCTGCCAATGAGTGAACCATCACAAGCGTCTCTTCGCGCCGAAGCGCTGGAATCCCTGCTGATCGAGAAGGGCTTGCTGACGGAAGAAGACATCGACAACACGGTCGCAACCTACAATGAGCGCATTGGCCCGATGAACGGTGCGCGCATGGTTGCGAAAGCGTGGGTTGATGACGCGTTCCGCCAGAAAATGCTTGCCGACGGTACCGCGGCCGTTGCGGAATTTGGCTTCGAAGGCGGTGAGGTGCAAAAACTCGTCGTTGTCGAAAACACTTCCCAGGTTCACAACATGGTGGTCTGCACGCTGTGTTCATGTTACCCATGGGCCGTGCTTGGCTTGCCGCCCAGATGGTACAAGGATCCGGCGTATCGATCGCGCTCTGTCCGGGAACCACGTGCCGTTCTGGCCGAATTTGGCGTCGACCTTGCGCCTGAGATAGACATACGGGTCTGGGACTCCAGCGCCGAGGTCCGCTACATGGTGCTGCCACTGCGGCCTGAGGGTTTGGACAACGCAACGGAAGAAGAGCTTACGCAGATTGTCACGCGGGATTCGATGATCGGTGTTGCCCGCCTGTGAGCGCCGAAGCAGACGAGCTTGCCCCGCCGATGGCGAACGGTGAAGTCGTGTTCGACGAGCCCTGGCAGGGACGTACTTTCGGGATGGCGCGAGCGATGGCTGAGGCCGGTTTTTTTACCTGGGACGAATTCCGTGCCCATCTGATCGCCGCGATTGCCCGCTGGGAAAACGCCAACCTGGCGGCTGGCGCGGCTGTCTATCAATACTACGTGCATTTTCAAGTCGCCCTGGAGGAGTTACTTGCGCAGAAAGGCCTCATTGGCTGTGCGTCGCTGCACGATAGAACTGAAACGCTTCGCGCACGACCGGTTGGTCATGATCACGCACACGATCATGAACACTAGCCAGGTAACGCGTTATCTGCTGCGAGATCTCGAACAGGCGGAGCGGGAGGAACTCCTTGCGAGCAAGGTGTCGGCGATGCTCGCTTTTGTGGACGGCAAAGGTTTTCCACGCCTGGTGCCATGCTGGTTTTTCTGGGACGGTGGCGCGTTTTATGTCACGAGCTACGCCGATAAATTTCACGTTCGTTGTCTGCAACGCAATCCACGCGCGTCGATCGGCATTGAGATTGCGCATGCGGCCGATGGTGCGGTGGCAAATCGCCAGGTCAAGGGCGTCGGTGAAGTGGTGATCAGCGAAGATGTCGAGGGGTACTGGGCTCGGCGGATCGCAGAGAAGTACCTGGGCAATGTAGGCAGGTTAGACAGTGGAACCTCACGCGTGGTCATCCGGCTGGAACCCCAGCGCATTACCGCGCATGGCGGCGGCCTGAAAATCAGCTCACAGCCCCCTGTCGACTCCCGCTAGCCGCGCTTTCATCAACACTCTGCCAGTTCGCTGTGGGCGTCTATGTGCTGCGCAAGTTCTGCAGCCGTACCGCGGGCCACCACTCGTTCGAGTTTCTCGTCGAGCTGATAGTCGTACATCGGATCGTAGTACCACAGCAGAAGCAGCTCGATCCACTCGCGATGCTCACCAGTGGCGAAGCTGCTATCCATTGCCGCTCGCACCTCCTTGTAGCGGGCGCCACCCAGACGTTTGCTGATCCGTTGCAGGGATGCGCTGTAGCGGGTGTGCAGAGCGGCTTCGGTCTCGCCCGCTGCGAGCGGTTCAGAAACGTATTCGCGGCTGATGTTCTCCGCTCGCGTGGCAACATCGAGTTCGAGAATCAACAGGGGCGAGTTCTGCATACAGGCGTGCCACACTTGCGGCAGCGCGAGGCGGCCGATGGTCCGGCTTTCGTCTTCGAGCACAACCAGTTGATCCACGTGTTTGAGGTAGGAGACCGCCAGAGTGTTTTCGAAATCCACCGGCGTGGGTTGTGGTGAGAGCTGCGCACCAAATGCAGATCCACGGTGGTTGGCGATGCCTTCAAGATCAATACCGCAGGTGAATCGTTTGAGTAGTTCGGTTTTGCCAGAGCCGGTGCGCCCACCAAGGATGAGCCAGGGTTTTGCACCGGGCGCATCGGCGAGGACGCCGAGACACGTTTGCCGCAGTGCTTTGAAACCACCACTGACACGCGGCAGCGTCGTGCCTGCCGCTTCGAGCCACGATTGAGCAATTTCCGAACGCATACCACCGCGCCAGCAGTACAGCCAGACGTCGGAGTGCTGCTCCGCAAAATTCAGCCAGTCGCGGATTCTCCTGCTGCGAGTTGCGCCGCTCACCAGTTCGTGACCCAGGGCAATCGCCGCACGCTGGCCGGCGCGTTTGAAGGTGATGCCTACCTGCGCGCGCTCCTCGTCTGTAAGCAGCACTAAATTTACCGCGTTGGGCACCGCACCTAGCGCGAACTCAGCCGGTGCGCGCAGGTCGATAAACGCCGTGTCCTGCTTGAGCAGCTGCGTAATTTGAGTGATCGAAAGGCTCCGGTGAAAGGCAGTTTCAGCAGCGCTCAGGGTGCCACTTCGGTGATTGTCTGACCGTCCTGAAAGGCTTTCAGGTGCAGCTGCAGCACGTCCTGTACCCCTTCGAACTCCTGTCCAGTCGCGGCGGCGAGCGCCTCTTCCTGAATTGCCACTGCTCGGTCGAAGTCGCCGTTGGCGGCGCAGGCTGCCGCCCATGTGTCCAGATACTCCGGCCGTTGACGGGCGTCATCGTTGATCGTCATCATTTCTTCCATGATGCTCAGAGCATAGCGTGCACGCTTGAGTCCAGCGAGATCACTCACGGTGAGCGTCCAGGCCACCTCGTTGACGATGGCCGGGTCGTCCGGTGAAACCCGCACGGCGTCTTTGAAGAAACCAACTGCCCGACGGAAGCTCTGTTTGACGCCAACCCCTCGTGCATGCAGGTTGCCAAGCAGCAGCATGGATTCAGCATCATCCTGCCGGCGGGCGAGATCTTTCAACCACTCGATGGCGCGAGGATCCGCAGGCTGATCCGCTTCGCGGTCGAGCAGGAATCGTGCATAACTGCGCTGGGCAAACGGATTATCTAGTTGTGATGCCTGCACATAATAGTCGCGGGCGATTGGCAGATTCTTTGCAACGACCTCCCCCGTATAGTGCAGGTGAGCGAGAAACATCGCTGAATCGCTGTGCGACATTTCGGCTGCCTGTTTCAGCAACGTCACCCCGGAGGATTTGTTTTCTTCGCCATAGTGGCCGTTCAGATACAGAACGCCCAGCGCGTACATGGCATCGGTGGAGCCCAGCGCGACGGCGTGCAGATAGTTTTCCAGAACCTCATCCAGCGCGGCTGCTTTGGCTGCCTCATCGGTGCTGGTCCGAGCTTTCTCCCAGTAAATCCTGGCAAGCACACTGTTGGCGAGCAGATTGCCCTTACGCGAGGCACCTCGCAGCCAGTCGACGGCATCGTCGACTCGATTCTGCGAAGCCAGAAACGTGCCGATCGCAGCTTGCGCCGCGGTGTCGCCGCGTTTTGCGAGAAAGCCGATGAGCGAGAACGGTGAAAATTCGGGGCTCTTCGCCGTATCGGGCGTGGTGCCGGAAAAATCCTGGCGCATGGCCTGAAAAACGCCACTGAGGTCAAAATGCAAGTTCTTAATCGGCTTGCCTGCGGGTTTGGCCTGTATCAGAACCGAGAACGGAATCTCCTCATTCGTCTGATATATCGAGCCAACCGGACTCATCGCGAGGCTGACAGCGTACATCTGGGCTTCGACGATCGTAACAGCCGGGTAGGGCCTGTTACGCGAGCCGTCCCCGTTGGCATGCATGTCAGCACGAATACGATCCACCCACTCGAGATGCGGCGTCGCTGCCTCGGGTGAATCGACGTGCTGATAAAAAAGACTCAAGACGTAGTGTCCGGTAAGGCTCCCATAATATGAATCGAGGATTGCTGTGCCGATAGCGCCGAG
>JAPUFN010000202.1 GCA_027293665.1 Gammaproteobacteria bacterium
ACAAACGGCTGCAGGTTACGATCAATGGAGAATCGATGTACGACGGCTCTTTGTGAACGGCGTTCGCAGCGCTGAGCACCCACCAATACCATTTACGCTATGATCCGCGGTTCTGGCAAACGACTGAAGAGAGGACTACCAAAATGCAGGAAGTGAGCAGAGAGGACATGCTGGCCATCCTGGAGCGGCAGCGCGAAGACTACCTCGCGGCAGGCGCGGTCAGCGTTGCGACACGCAAAGATCGCCTGGAGCGTTCCATCGGACTGCTGGTGACGCATCAGCAACGATTGGTCGATGCCATGCGCGACGACTTCGGTCATCGCAGCGAACACCAGTCGTTGTTCACCGATATTGCCGGTTCTATTGGACCTCTGCGCCATGCCCAGGCAGGGCTCGAGAAGTGGATGAAACCGGAGAAGCGCAAGGTGGGGCCGTTTCCCCTGAATCTGCTCGGCGCAAAAGCCCGTGTCGAATATCAGCCGCTCGGTGTGGTGGGAGTGATCAGCCCCTGGAATTTTCCAGTCAACCTGACGTTCACGCCGCTGGCAGGAATTTTAAGCGCTGGCAACAGGTGCATGATCAAGCCATCGGAATACACACCGGCCACCTCGGAAGTGATGGCCGAAATCTTCCGGACCGTGTTTGACGAAAACGAGATTGCAGTGGTCACGGGTGGACCTCTCACCGGAGCGGATTTTTCCGGTCTTCCGTTTGATCACTTGTTGTTTACGGGTGCCACGTCGATCGCGCGACACGTCATGCGCGCGGCTGCGGAAAACCTGGTTCCGGTGACTCTGGAGCTCGGTGGTAAGTCTCCGGTTATCGTTGGCCGATCGGCTGACATGCAGAAAACCACGGACGCGATCATGACCGGCAAGATGCTGAATGCAGGACAGATCTGCCTCGCTCCCGACTATGTCTTCGTACCGGAAGAAAGCGTGGATGAATTTGTCGAATCTACCCGGCGTTCTGTTGCAAAGATGTACCCGACGTTGCTCGACAATCCGGATTACACATCTGTGATCAATCAGCGCCACTATGAACGACTGAACGGTTACATCGAGGAAGCCAAAGCGAAAGGATCCAAGGTCGTTGAGGTTAATCCGGCTGATGAAGATTTCCGCCAGCAGCCGACCTACAAGATTCCGCCGACTCTTGTGATCAATCCCGACGATGATCTCAAAGTGATGCAGGATGAGATTTTTGGTCCGGTATTGCCGGTCAAGAGTTACCAGAATGTCGATGAGACGGTCGACTACATCAACCGCAATCCACGACCGCTCGGGCTCTACTACTTCGGCCAGGATGGTGCGGAAGAAAATAAAGTGCTTACACGGACGACATCCGGAGGCGTCACCGTGAATGACGTGGTTATGCATGTTGCACAGGAAGACCTGCCGTTTGGTGGCGTTGGCCCGTCAGGCATGGGTGCCTACCATGGGCTTGATGGTTTCAGACAATTCAGTCATGCGAAGGCTGTGTTTAGACAAACCAGAATCAACATTGCAGAGTTAGCCGGCCTGCGACCACCGTATGGCGAAAAAATACTGAAAACGATTAAGCAGCAGATGCGTTGAGCGATTCTGTTAGTAGCCGGTTAGTAGTCAGAAAATGAAAAATGTTCAGAGCCTGTCACCGCAGACATTCGCCCGGGATGGCTATCAGGTTGTCCGCGGTTTGTGTCCGCAGCCAGTGCGAGACGCGCTGCGTGGGATGACGCTGGCTCATCTCGAACCCCTCGTTGGACCGGTTGAGTATGAAGCGGACGTTGGCTATCCGGGTGCGCCCACCAGTCGAGACGAGCAGGGTGGCAGCACGCCGAGGCGCCTGTTGAATGCGTATTCCCGGGCGGAGGTTTTCAGGGAGTGGGCGACGGGTCTACCGGTGGGCGATCAGTTACGAGCGCTGTTCGATAGAGACGACGTGTTCCTCTCCCAGTGCCATCACAACTGCGTGATGACTAAATACCCGGGCTACAGCAGCGCAACACTCTGGCATCAGGACATTCGCTACTGGTCCTTCGATCAGCCGGAACTCATTTCTGTCTGGCTGGCGCTGGGCGCTGAGACAGAACGTAACGGAGTATTGCGAGTCATCCCAGGCAGTCACAGGCTCGATATCGATCGCGGTCGACTGGACAGTGCTCTTTTTCTGCGAACCGAACTGCAGGAAAACCGAACGCTCATTGAGAGTTCAGAGCCAGTGGAACTCGCAGCGGGAGATGTTTTGTTTTTTCACTGTCGCACGTATCACGCAGCCGGCATGAATCTGTCCAATGAGATAAAGCTGTCCCCCGTTTTCACCTATCACACGTTGGACAATCGACCCATTCCGCACACGCGGTCCGCACAGCTACCGAGTGTCGAACTGCACCCGGGCTGAGCCGGAGGCATTAAGTCAGATGGACGACGAAGAGTTCCGCGAAGCGATGAGTGACGTTGCTCCGCTGACAGGTAAACAGCGCCGCAGACCCGGTTCGCAGCGTAAGGAAGCCACTGCCGCGCAACTCGAACGGCGCGAAGCTGCGCTGGGTAATCGCAACCGCGACGCGATAGATCCGAATCCTTTAACGCTTGGTGAGGTGCCGCCACTCGAACCGAATGATGTGCTTGCCTGGAAGAAAGATGGTGTGCAGCGCGAAGTTTTTCAGCGGCTGAAAAATGGCAAGTATCCGATTGAAGGCTCGCTGGACCTGCATCGCCTGACGGTCAAGGAAGCGCGGGCGGAGGTCTTCCGATTTTTCGCTCTTGCGCGGGCCAAAAGCTGGCGCACGCTACTCATCGCCCACGGTCGCGGCGAAAAAAGCGCAACCCCGGCCCGTTTGAAAAGCTATGTCGCATTCTGGTTGAGTCAGATTCCCGACGTCATTGCGCTGCACAGCGCCGACCCGCGCCACGGTGGCACCGGCGCGGTGCTGGTGATGCTCAAAAAATCACCACAGGCGAAGGAAGAGGCCCGGGAAAACTATGGATTGAAGAGCGAGTTTAAGAACGACAACGATAGATGCTGAAGCTCTGGCGGCCGTTCTCCGGCGCTGCTGTTGCTACAATCGTGTCTGCACCCTGCACCGCAGCTTCGTTACGGGCCAATACGAATAGCTCTTCCTGAACCTTACCTGAGCTGCGAGCGACGACGATCTTGTCCTGAGTGCTGCTCGTGACCTCGCCTAGAGGTTCGCAAGCGCTTATTTTCTCTGCATCGACTATGTCCACGCCTGCCCCGTTGTCAGTCAGCGGCACCCAGGTGCAGCCAATGGTTGTGATCAGTGCCGATGCCGCGATGAAGGTTCTCAGGGTGCTCATAGGATTCCTTTGTCGAGATCGAGGCTGCCGCGCGCCAGATTCAGCCGCAGCACATCGCTGCCGCCTTCGGCAAGCCGCAGGGCGCGAACGCGCCGATAAAGGCTTTCAAGTGGGTGTCCGGTAATCAGCGCACTACCGCCGACCAGTTGAATGGCGGTGTCCACAACCTCGGCCACCGCTTCCGTGGCGAACACCTTACAGGCGATTCCTTCGTTCACCACGTTGGCGCCGCTGTCGGCAAGCCTTGCGGTTCTGTAAACCATGCTGCGTGCAGCGAAAGTCTGAATCCGGTTGTCGGCGTAGCGCAATCTGATCCCTTCTTTGTTGCCGCGCGGCTCGCCGGTTCTATCCGGCTGTTGCAGGTGATCGGTCAGATAGCCATCGATCCAGCGCATATAGCCGACGCACAACGCGGCAAGCGAGAGACGTACATCACCGATCTGTCGCATTGCGCGTGGCAGGCCTTCCCCTGGCTTGCCAATGACATGATCGATTGGCACGTGGACGTCGCTGAACCGAAAAGCAGCGTGGTGGCTGCCGTCCAGTGAGCCAAAGGTTTTTTCGATCGTGACGCCTTCTGATCGGGTATCGATCACGATCATTGCAGGTCCTGCATCGGAAATAGTCACGAGGGTGTTGATGAAGTCGGCCTGCTCGCCACCGGTCACGTAGGATTTATGGCCATTGATCAGCCAGTAGCCGTCTTTGCGCTCGGCGGTTGTGGGACTTGCGTCATCGGCTTCCGTGAAACCGAATGCGCCCTGGATTTCGCCTGCCAGCAGCGGCGCGAGATGTGAACTTTTCAGCGGTTCCCCAACGCCTGCAAGCACGCCGGGTCCAGGTCCGAACACGGCTCCCATAAGGGGTGCGTTCGTACTCGCTAACGTGTCGCGGACAATGGTGAGTTCCAGTGCCGAGGCGGCGCTGCCGCCGAATTCCTCCGGTTGGGTCATGCCGTAGAAGCCGGCGGCTTTTGATTCGCGAATAACGCTGCTGCGAGCCGTTGCGAATTCCTCTGGTGTCCCGCCGCTGACGTCGCTCTGCGGTAGTAGAACGTCATGAGCGAAACTGGTCGCTTTTTCGGCGAGTGCGCGCTGTGCTTTATTCAGTTGTTCAGGCATGGCTCAGTGTTCAAAGTACCGGCGCAATGATTATGGCGACGATCAGGAGAATCAGTATGACCATCGTACCGAAGGCATAGAAAATCAGTGATTCTTTGCGCGCAGCCTTGATCAGAAATTTTTCGACCTCCTCGGCGGATTGCGCGGTTATGGAACTGGTCAACCGGTAACGGGTGATGCCATCGGGCCGTCTTGGCAATTTTACGAAGAGTTCGGGCGTCGCCTGCAATCGGTTGTTGACCTCTGAGAAACCGATTCCCGTGTGACGAGCGATCTGTGTCGGGTGAAGGCCCTTGCCGGGGTGATCGAGGAAACATTTGTAGATCATCGCCAACCGACGCAGCTTGCCGCGAAAGCGAAACGAGATCGGTATGATGCCAAGAATCACAATAGCCGAAGTCTAGGTTGGCCGCCGGCCGACCACAATAGCCCGCACGGGTGCGGGATGACCTTCCACCGTGCGCCTGATATCAGCCGGATCCAATGCTTCGGCGAGGGAGTCGAATTTCATCCATTCAGTGCGGTGTTGTTCTTCCAGTGTGGTCGTCGTGACGTCAACGCATGTGATATCGACGAAACCGGCATCTTCCAGCCAACGGCACAGGAGCTGACTGGATGGGATCAGCCAGAGGTTGCGCATCCTCGCATAGCGGCCGTTCGGTGTCAGACCGTTGGGGTTTGCTACCACCAGGGACTCCAGGAGTACCTGGCCACCGGGTCGTGTGAAATCAAGCAGACGCTTCGCATGGTCAGCCGGATCGCGCCGGTGATAAATCACACCCATGCTAAGCACGGTATCGAATTCGATCTGTGGTAATTCCTCGAACGTCAGCGGCAACAACCAGGTGTGCTCGTTTGCGATGTAGTGGTTGATAGCCTGGTGCTGGAAGAAGAACAAAAGCGTTGGATCGACTCCCACCACCCGATCCGCACCGGCCGCCAGCAGTTGCCATCCGAAGTAGCCGTTGCCGCAGCCAACGTCCAGCACCTGCGCACCGCGCAGGTTCGTCAGATGGGGTGCTGCACGCTGCCACTTCCAGTCTGAGCGCCACTCGGTATCGATCTTCATACCGAAGAGGTCAAACGGTCCCTTGCGCCAGGGATGAAGGGCCTGCAATGCCTCGCGCAGCGCTTCGAAATTTTCTTCTGAGAGTGCTCCATCTTCAGCAATAACGGTAATTGTCGAACCAATATCGACGCGCTTGACGCGGACATCGGGTAATGCCGAAAGTGCGGATTGCCACGTGTCGAAGTCGCCGTGATTCGATGCGGACAATTTGCTGTCAATTTCTGTTGCCAGCGGCGCCCATTGCGGCAGTGCTGCGAAGAGCGGAGAGAAGTTCATGGACGC
>JAPUFN010000203.1 GCA_027293665.1 Gammaproteobacteria bacterium
ACCTTGGATATCAGTTCGAAGCCCAGAAAAATGGACAGCATTAGGACAAACGCAAGAAATACCGCTTCCATGATCGCCTCCGCTTACAGGTTCTTGATTGTTTCGTTGACGATGGCGCCATCACGCGTGATGACACAGCCCTGAACGATTTCATCTGCAGGATCGAGATTCAACTGCTTTGCCTCGGCATCCCAGAAATCATCGAGCAGATTGAACAGGTTGTTGGAGTACATCTCACTGGCATTCCTCGCAACCTCCGAGGGCAGGTTGCCCTGGCCGACGATGGTCACTCCGTTGATCTGCGTTACCTGGTCGAGCACGGACCCTTCCACGTTGCCACCGGATTCGACCGCCATGTCGACGACCACACTTCCAGGCTGCATGGCTTCGATCATATCGCGTGAAACGATCTTCGGCGCCGGTCGGCCAAACACCTGGGCGGTGGTGATGACCACATCGGACTGGCTGATGATCTTCTTCTGTCCGGCCTTTTGCAGTTCCAACTGTTCCGGGGTGAGCTCTTTGGCGTAGCCTTGTTCTGTCTGACCGGTCTCACCCAGATCGATCTCGACAAATTTTCCGCCCAGCGACTTCACCTGTTCGGCAACGACCGGGCGGGTGTCAAACGCTTCGACCCGAGCGCCGAGACGCTTGGCAGTCGCGATTGCCTGCAGTCCCGCAACCCCGGCACCAATGATGAAGACACGCGCCGGTGCGAGGGTGCCGGCCGGCGTCATCATCATCGGAAATATTTTCGGACAGTGAAAAGCCGCCTGGATCACGGTCACATATCCTGCGAGGTTGGCCTGCGAGGATAGCGCATCCATTTTCTGCGCTCGGGTCGTCCGCGGAATCATCTCCATCGAGATGGCCGTGATGCCGCGCGCTGCCAGCGCATGCACCAGCGCTTTTTCATTGAATGGATCCAGAAAACTTACGTGTACCGAACCGGATTTGAGCGCTGCGACCTCTGCGACGTCTGGTTTGCGTACCCGCAGAACGATGTCCGCCCGGCCGAGGATATCTTGGCGGTCTCCCTGGACCGAAACCCCCACATCGACATAGTCCTGATCCATGAAACCCGCCGGCTCGCCCACGCCTGATTCGATGACGATCTCAAATCCGGCCGCAATGAGTTTCTTCGCATTTTGCGGTACAAGTGCAGCCCGTAGTTCACCCTGCCAGGTTTCTTTAGGCACCCCGATGAGCATGTATTCCCCCAAAACAGGTAGTTGTTTTCAGTGCATCCAGCCCGGGTCTGGATTGCTTACGCCTGTCGTAAGTGGCCTGCACTGCATCGACGCTGCACCGTAGCCAAACGCGTCGGCGAAAACAACCGCGAGTTCGATTCAACAGGCTGCAAGGAATTACGTATCCATCGTAGATCCGACCTTGCATCCGCCCGAGGCTGTTCCCAGAATCAGTGCGTATTTACCCGATGGGGAAGACGATGCGTCAGGGGAGCTTGAGCGGCCGGGCAGTACTGGTTGCCATGGTGGTGGCATTTTCCACCGGACTGATCGGGAGTCTGGCCGTGCGGCCGGCTGGCGGTGACATTGCAACAACGGGCGCAGTCGATTCAGCCAGCGGTGCACAGCGCCAGCACATTCGCTGGCGCATGCCTGTGTCATTCCAGAGCACTATGCCTGTGTTGGGCGACAATCCCATCTACGTGGCTGAACGCGTGCGAGCGCTCTCGGGCGGTGCGTTTGAGCTTGCGATCTACGAACCCGGCGAGATTGTGCCCGCCTTCAGCATCACCGACGCGGTGCGCGACCGGAAGGTCAACGTCGGCTACACCTGGCTCGGCTATGATCAAGGCAAGATTCCCGCATCCGCGCTGCTGGGTGCCGTGCCTTTCGGCATGGAGCCCTGGGAAATGGCCGCCTGGTGGTTCGAGGCCGGAGGCCGTGAACTCGGCCAGGCGCTATACCGAAAGCATGGTTCACACATTCTGATGTGTGGCATGACCGGCCCCGAAACAGCGGGTTGGTTTCGCAAACCGATCAGGTCTCTTGCCGACCTGCAGGGCTTGAAAATTCGCTTCGCCGGTCTCGGCGGCAAAGTGATCGAAAAGGCTGGCGCCTCGGTCACCATGCTGCCGGGTGGCGAAATTTTTCAGGCGCTCGAAAAGGGTGCAATCGACGCCACGGAATTTGCTCTGCCGATCGTGGATCAGGCTCTCGGATTCAATCGAATCGCCAGCTACAACTACTACCCCGGCTGGCATCAACCGGCCACAGCCTCACACCTCGTGGTGAATCTGGAATCCTGGGGAAGACTCGCTGCCCAGGACAAGGCAATACTCGAGACTGCCTGTACTGCCGGGATCATACGAAACCTGGCGAAATCCGAAGCGACACAGGGCGCGGTTATCGCCGGATTTCCCGATATTGGCGTTTCCGCAGAAACTCTGCCGCTGGAAGTTCTCCGTGAACTCGAACGAATCACTGCCGAAGTCATGCGTGAAGAGGCCGACAAGGACGAAGATTTTCGTGTGATCCTGGAGTCCCAAAGCGCGTTTCGCGCCGAGTATGCCCACTGGAAATCTCGCGCGTACCTGCCGAGGAATTTCTAAGTGCTGCCGGACACAGCCTTCTCCCGGGTAATCGATCCCTGGTTGATCAGGATCGGCAAATGGACCTCGGTCCTGTGGGTGATACTGCTGATTGTCATCGTCTCGAACGTTTTACTGCGATACGCCTTCGATATGGGTCGCATCGAGTTCGAGGAGATTCAGTGGCACCTCTATTCGATGGGATTTCTCCTGGGAATGAGTTCTGCCTACCAGGCGGACGCACACATTCGCGTGGACGTGCTTCATGAACGATTTTCACCATCTCTGCAAGCCTGGCTCGAGCTCTACGGCATCGTGCTATTTCTGATTCCGTTCACCCTGCTCGTGCTTATCTTCTCAGTACCCTTCGTGATCGCAAGCTTTGAGCTGGGCGAGATCTCCCAGGCGCCAGGCGGCCTGCCGTTTCGATGGGCAATAAAGGCAGTGCTGCCGATCGGCTTCTTCCTGTTGCTGCTGGCCGCCTGTTCGCGACTGACTCGAGTGTGGGCATTTCTGTCTGTGGGAGACCGCGATGGCGCCTAACGAAATTATGGCGCTGCTCATGTTCGCCAGTTTCATAACGCTGGTCTTTACCGGATTTCCAGTCGCTTGGATCCTGGGCGGTCTGGC
>JAPUFN010000204.1 GCA_027293665.1 Gammaproteobacteria bacterium
ATCCGGCCGAGTGGCGATCCAGCCTCGCTATGCCGAATCTGCTCATGCGTGAGGCCAGTGCGCGTCGGATGACCTTTGACTTCCACGATATGTGGCGTGTCGTCATAAGGTGCCGTCAAGCGGGTGTCCACCGCACCGAAAGCAACGGCGTTTACCGTGACGTTGAATCGGCCCCACTCCTTGGCGAGCGTTCGCGTCATGCCAATAACGGCAGCCTTGCCTGCAGAGTAAGCAAACTGGGTCGCAGCACCATACACGCCACTCAGCGAAGATATGTTGACGACCTTTCGGATCGGCGATTCCCGGTTCGCGTTGTGTCGCAGCCACCGGCCATAGGAGCGCAATATTCTGAACTGCGCCTTGGCGTGGATGTCGAGCATGGCGTCCCATTGATCATCGGTCATGTTGTGGATCGCGGTGTTCCAGATGTAGCCCGCGTTGTTGACCACGATATCCAGGCCTCCCAGCTTTTCGATCGCGGTATTCACGAGATAGTCGGCAGCACCGGCATCGGTCAAATCGGCTGGTGCTGCAATTGCGCCGTCGAGCGCTGCCGCTATCTGTTCTGCTTCGGCAGCATCGAGATCGTTCACGATAACGCGAGCACCTTCAGCGGTCAGTTTGCGTGCAGTGGCAGCGCCGATGCCACGCCCGGAACCGGTGACCAGTGCGACTTTTCCTTCGAGTGGTTGCATGATGACTCCGCGGATTGTTCAGCAGCGTGTCTGCAAGACGCTGCTAGATTTTTTGTGCTTCCTGCGCCCGTTGAAAACCGGGACGTTCCTTCAGACGTTCGAGGTACGCCAGTGTCTGAGGTTGATAGTCTGCGTCGATTTCCAGACTCTGTCCCAGGTACAGCGCATAACCAATCGCGATATCAGCAACGGTGAATCGATCGTCACAAAGAAACTCACGGGTTTCGAGATGCGCGTCCAGCAGTCGTAACCGGGCCAGGTACCACCTGCGATAATCCTGGGCCACCACTGGCTGGCGTCGTTCTTCGGGTTCAAGCTTCGAGTAACGCAGAAAAATGGTCTGTGGGAACGTAAGCGTTGCGTCGCTGTGGAACAGCCAGTTGAGATAAGACCCGTACTCAGCGTCTTGCGGTTTCAATCCGAACTCGTACTTTTCGTATTTTTCGACGAGATAGTGGCAGATCCCGGAAGATTCCGTCATGTGTGCGGCACCGTCGATGAAGTACGGGATCGTGCCGAGCGGGTTAACCGCCATGAATTCCTTGTGGAGAAATCTCGGTGGAAACGGCATGACTTCGAGTTCGTAGTCGAGTTCCATTTCTTCTAAAGCCCACAGAGGTCGCAACGACCGCGCATCATTGCAGTGCCAGAGTTTCATCGTGATAGTCCCCCCCGAGGATACTAAAATGTTGTTCCATATTGTTCCGGAACGGGCCTTCAGCCGCACGTGTTTTCTGCCTGGATTGTGAGTTACGCTTGCCTGGCTGATTTTGGGGGTTCCACAGATGTCCGACGAAGTAATTCGTGTTGCCAACTGCAGTGGTTTTTACGGCGACAAATTGTCGGCTGCGCGGGAAATGGTCGAGGGTGGTCCTATCGATGTCCTCACAGGCGACTACCTTGCCGAGCTCACGATGGCCATTTTGTACAACCAGAAACAGCAACGCGGTGGTAATGCGGGCTATGTTGGGACGTTTCTCAAACAATTTCGGGAAGTTGTTGGACCCTGTCTGGAGAAAGGCATCAGGATCGTCACAAATGCAGGCGGCTTGAATCCGGCCGGCATGGCGGCGGACGCGCAGCTGATTATCGACGAACTTGGTCTGAGCGCGAAAATTGCCTACATCGATGGCGATGACCTGATAGAACGTATGGCAACCCTGCAGGCAGCGGGCGAGACCTTCAGCAACATCGACAAAGGCATAGCGCTGAGCGATTCGGGTAACGAGTTACTCACGTCGAACGCCTATCTCGGTGCATGGGGCATCAAAGAAGCGCTGGATCGTGGCGCAGACATCGTGATCTGCCCCAGAGTGACTGATGCAGCCGTGGTTATCGGACCGGCGGCATGGAAATTCGACTGGCAGCGCTGTGACTTCGATGCGCTGGCGGGTGCTCTGACGGCCGGACACATCATCGAATGCGGTGCACAGGCTTGTGGCGGTAACTATGCCTTTTTTCAGGAGGTGCCAAGCTTTCGCAACGTCGGCTACCCCATCGCGGAGATTGAAGCCGACGGCAGCTTCACGATTACCAAACACCCGGGCACCGGTGGCCTCGTCTCGGTAGGTACAGTCACGGCACAACTGCTCTACGAAATATCGACACCCGCTTACTTGAATCCGGATGTTATTGCGCACTTTGATTCGTTGCAGATTGAACAGGCCGGGGATGATCGCGTCTATATCAGCGGAGTCAGAGGGTCGAATCCACCACCGACACATAAGGTTTGCATCAACACGGCAAGTGGCTTCAAGAACGGCACTGAGATCATCCTTACCGGTCTGGATATCGAGGAGAAAGCCGAAATCTTCACCGATGTGTTATTCGCATCGCTCGGCGGCCGCGATCAGTTTGACGACGTCGAGATTCAGCTGATCCGGACCGACCACGAAGAAGCAATACAGAACGAAGAAGCCCAGGCGAGTCTACGCATCAATGTCCAGTCCAGGGATCCGCAGAAAGTCGGCCGGCTCTTCTCGGCCAAGATAGTGGAACTGGCACTGGCCAACTATCCGGGATTTACCGGGCGGGGGATGACGGGGTCAGGCGGGCCGGTCATTGCCTACTGGCCGGCGCTGATTGACAGCAGGCACATCGTCGAGCATGTGTATTGTGACGGCGAGGTGATAGACGTCATCCCAACCAGTCAGATGGACGTCCCTGAAATCTACTATCAGGCGACACCGTTTTCGCCGGTGGAGATACCGGCAGGTGATTTACATCGAATCCCGTTCGGGCGCTTGTACGGCACCAGATCCGGTGACAAGGGCGGCTGTGCCAATGTTGGCATCTGGGCAAAAACCACAACGGCGTATGCCTTTCTATATGAGTTTTTGACGGTGGAGCGATTGCGCGAACTCATGCCCGATGTCGCGGGCTACGAGATCGATCGCTATGAAATTCCGAATCTCAAGGCACTCAATTTTTACATCCACGGCATACTCGGTGACGGGGTTTCATCGAACAACCGTCTGGATGGGCAGGCTAAATCCATGGGCGAGTATCTGCGCTCGAAAACAATCGAAGTACCGGCAGCACTTGCTGCCGAGGTGGGATTGTGAGGGCGCGCCTACAACGCGCGCGTGCAGAAATTGAGGGTTGAATGAGATGGACGAATTTCGCGCTGAGGTAGCAGCCTGGTTGCGGGAGAACCGACCGCCTGAGCCGGATTTCCTGATGCCGGAATCGTTTATGGAAGTGGGGACGGATGCTCAGTTCAACTACCTGCGCGACTGGCAACGCCGCGTGTTTGAGGCCGGTTATCTCGGCATGACCTGGCCCAAGGAGTACGGTGGTGGCGGCCAGCCACAGGTCATGCAGGACATCGTGAATATCGAAATGGCGCGGCAGAACGTGCCGTTCATGCCTAACACGATCGGTTTGAACTGGGCCGGACCACTGATACTTGCAATTGGAACGGAGGCGGAAAAGCAAAAATACATCCGTGGAATTCTCAGCGCGGAAGACATCTGGTGTCAGGGTTTCTCCGAACCTGACAATGGCTCGGACCTGGCTGCCGCGTCCACCCGGGCGGTGCGCGATGGTGACGAGTATGTGCTCAATGGCAGCAAAATCTGGACGAGCCTCGGCACCTACGCCAAGTACATGATCCTGCTTGCGCGGACCAACCCGGATGCGGCAAGCCGCTACGCGGGGCTCAGCTACTTCCTGGCACCGATGGATGTTGCGGGGGTGGAGGTCCAACCGATTCGCAAGATTACTGGTGAGTATGGATTCACCCAGACATTTTTCCGTGATGCGCGGGTGCCGGTTGATTGCCTGATGGGTAAAGAAGGCGAAGGCTGGAAAATCGCCATGCAGACGCTGACTTTTGAGCGCGGTGCAAGCGGTGGCCAGGCGGGTGGCCTGTCGATGGTGGCGGTGAGTGCCGCCGATGTGGTGGAACTTGCCCGTAGCGCCATGCGTGATGGCAGACCGGCAATTGAAGATCCGTTGATCCGCGATCAACTCATCGGGTTTCTCGTTGAAGAGCAGGGCGATCGGCTGTGCGGTGCGCGCGCCCGGATTCCGGCGCTGTGCTCTGAGCGGCCTGGCGCAATTCCGATGTCGGGCAAGCTTCGTGGCACAGAGTTCCGGCGGCGCTTGTGCCAGTTCGCGATTTCGCTGCAGGGGGCCAACGGTGCTCGCTGGGTAGGTGACGCACACGCTTACGCCGATGGGTTATGGCAGCGTTCCTACTTCAATGCGTTTTCCGCGACCATTGGCGGCGGCACGAGCCAGGTACAGGCCAACATCGTCGGCGAGCGCGTGCTCGGCCTGCCGAAGGATTAGCAACGATGCCGCAAACACTCAAAAACACGATGACGTTCTCCGACGAGCAATCCATGCTGCTCGATACGGCCACTGGTTTTTTTCGCGACAAATCGACCTCCGCGGATGTGCGGAATCTTATCGATAGCGCGCGCGGTTACGATGACGCGGTCTGGCAGGAAATGGTTGCGCTTGGTTGGTCTGGTCTGGCAATTCCGGAAGACTTCGGGGGCAGTGGCCTGGGGCTTGCCGCGGCGGTTGCCATTGCCGAGCCAATGGGCCGCCATCTCGCCGCGTCACCTTTTCTGTCGACGCAGCTGTTCGTTCAGGGTGTATTGGCCGGTGGCAGTGATGAGCAGAAAGGCCAGTATCTGCCGGCCGTTGCCGAAGGCTCGGTAGGCACGGTGGCGCTCTTCGAGGAAGACGGTAACTGGGATCTGCTGAGTGCGCAGGCGCAGCTCAAAGTTGCTGGAGATCGGTTTACATTGACTGGCGTGAAAACGTTCGTCACTGATGCCGAAGTCGCCACCCATTATCTGGTTGCTGCCACACTCGCTGGCGAACCTGCACTGGCGATTATCGCTGAGTCCGAATTGCCCGCGGCGGCGTTGAGTCGGGAGACGGTAATCGATGAAACCCGGCGCAGTTATCGCCTGGCGATTGATGCGGTCGATGTTGCTGGCACCAGTGTGATTCGGGGTGACCAGGCCCGCAAAGCGCTTGCTGCAATTCGTGATGCCGCGTTGTTGCTGATCTCCGCGGAATCGGCCGGCGGTATCGCTGGTGTGCTGGAAGTAATCGTTGAGTATCTCAACACCCGTAGTGCGTTTGGCCGCAAGATCGGCAGTTACCAGGGCCTGAAACATCCGACCGTGGATATTCTGATTGGCCTCGAGCGCGCGAGATCCCACGTCTACCACGCGGCATCGCTGCTCGATGCAGGAGAGGACGCTGAGGCTGCGCTGCGGATGGCCAAAGCCGAAGCGAGCAGCAGTTACGCCTTCGCCGGCGATCGGGCGATTCAGTTCCACGGCGGGTTCGGTTTCACCTATGAATGCGATGCGCAGCTTTATCTGCGTCGCGCGTTGTGGTCACAGTACGCCTTCGGTGACGCGGCACATCACCGAAAACACCTGGCGGCGTTGTTATTGGACTAACTGCAGATTAACAATGGACTAACAGCGTGTTGCAAACACACGGTCTGGCGCTGTCAGTCGGGCTGACTATCGATTAAAACGCGCGTGCTCAGGGTGCCTGAAAGGCAGTGGCCCTGGAGAGTACGTTTTCACGAATGTTCATGTGAAACAAACTGTAGTCGTAGACATGCAGGCTTTCGCCCGGCATGCGCGAAGGAAAAGATGCGACTCGCAGTTCGGGTATCGAAAGCTGGCTGTTGACACATTGCGCATCGGCCGCACCCGGTTCCACCGTCATCTGTGTGACATCCTCTCCTTCCATAGCGCTGCCGTAAGTAGGATAACCGATAGCACCGATGTTCAGTTCGTGTGCGGCGTATTGATCGTTCGCCAGCCAGGTCAGAGGGTTAACGCAGAGCAGATCACTTTCAGCAGCGTAAATACCGGGCCCGTCGCCGACCATCGCATTCCAGCCAACCGCACAGCCCGTCTGGCTTGCCGATGTGCACACAGGTATGCCGCCAAGTTCGTCATTGCGGACGAGAAATCCGACAAGATACGCCGCCACCAGGCTCGGCTGCAGCTCGGTGCCGGCAATTTTCTCGCGCAACAGGCGCGCCGCATGCTGGGTGCCCTGCGAGTGTCCGGCGAGGATGAACGGGCTGATGCCGGAATCCGTCGTGAGCTGGGACGCGACAAAGTGATCGAATGCGCGGGCGACATCTTCATAAGCAAGCTGCAACGCCTTCTCGCCGTTTCCGGAGCTGTCCAGAAAAGAGAAGAAAGTCGCCTGGCGGTAGCGGGGTGCATGGACCTCACAGCAAGCGTTGAAAACCGAAGCCTGATGCCGCAGCACGCGTTCATCGACGATCCAATTTGCCGCTTCATCGCTCAGCGGTTGATTCCAGTTGTCCTTTTTGAGGTAACTGGTCGGGTGCACAAAGAAGGCTTTTACTCCCGTCGCCACGGCTTTCGAGCCTGCTGGCTGATCGTCGGATGGGTCGGCTTTGCCAGGTAGCGCAGCCCACGCAGCATCTTGCGTGTAATCGGGAGCTGTGGGGGCGAGGCTCGTGGCGAAGTCGTGATCAGGCGCGATCTGCGAGCTGATCAGCATGAACACGACTTCCTCGCGAAACAGAAAACCCACTGCGACCACCGCGACGAGCGTGATGCCACTGCCGATCAGAATTTTTTTCCACATATACCTGGCTCCACAAATTCGCAACGTGTCAGTGGCTGATATTAGCGTTCCAAAGGTGAGACTTCACGCACTGTCATCGGGGCCATGGATTGCGTAATCTGGTGGGTGATCAGTTACGAGTCGCACTCATGGCACGCACAATTCTCAGCCTCGCTGTACTGCTTAGCCTCTGGTTGCCAGCGCCGCAGGCAATGGCGGAGTTCCAACCCGCAAGCTGGCTGCTTGCCGGTGCCGCCTCAGCATCGATTTCTCCTCCCACGGGCACATATCTCGCCGGCTACGACCGTGATCGCCCCTCGACCGGCGTGCACGACGACCTTTTCGTGAAAGCCGTGGTGCTGAGTAAGGACAGCGAATCGATTGCCATCGTGGTGATCGATTGTATCGGGCTTGCGCACGAGGATATTCAGCGTATCCGCGCACTCGCGGTACAGCGAATCGGTGATGTGGCGCTAGCGCCTGAGCGGATCATCGTCACCTCGACGCACACTCATTCGGGACCAGATGTGACGGGATTGTGGGGCAGTTATTTCTTTATCAGCGGTCGCGATGAGGCCTACGTAGACACTCTGATCAACACGGCGGCAGACGTGATCGCCGAAGCGGCTGGCAGGCTCGAACCCGCTGGAATAAGAATGGCGATGCAGCCCTCGCAGATCGCGTGGGTGGAGAACGTAAGCGAACCAGGACTACTGGATCTGACGCTGTCTGTACTTGAGATTGTACGGCGCGACGAGGCGGAGTCGACGATCGCAACTCTGACCAATTTTGCCTGTCATCCGACTGTACTCGGCGGTGACAATCCGCTCGTCTCGGCGGACTTTCTCGGTGGTTTTTACCAGAGCATGGCCGCACGTTCGACCGGAGAACACCTGTTTCTGCAGGGCGCGATTGGTGGCTGGGTGCAACCCGTGCAGGCTGAGCGAACATTCGATCTCGCAGCGGCGTACGGTGACGAACTGGCAGGCGTGGCACTTTCAATGCTCGAAGGTACGACAGCCGATTGGTTTGCGGACTTGCGGTTTGCGCAGCAGTCGCTGACATTGCCGCTGGACAATTTCGCTTTCCAGATGCTGCTTTTTTTCGGTGTGCTGGAGCGGCAGATCGAAGACGGCAACTTCACTTCCGAAATTGCCTGGTTCTCGATTGGCGAGGCACAGTTCGCCACGCATCCGGGTGAGACTTCCCCTGCCTATTCTCTGGCAACGCGTAAATTAATGCCCGATGCAAGCGTGACCTTCGTGCTCGGCCTCGGGCTCGATGCGCTTGGCTACATACTCAAGCCCGAGTACTTCAGTGAGCCCGAACGTTTTCCCAACGGCGAGTACCTGACTTCGGTGTCGATCGGTCCCGCAACAGGGCCAATTCTGATGACGGCCCTGGAAAAACTCGTTGCAGAGAACCGCTGAAGCAGGAGCGCCGAACGCCACCCGCTACAAGGCGGATCCTGCTCAGAACTGGTTCATCGTGTTAGCTGCGCCGCCGGCCAGCAGAGCCTTCTCGCCGAGAAAGTACTCTTTGTGGTCGTCGCCAATGTTGGAACCGGCCAGATCCTGATGTTTCACGGACGCCAGGTCCCGGCGGATTTCCTGTCGCTGAATGTCGCGCACATAAGCCAGCATTCCCAGCTCGCCAAAATATCCTTCGGACAATACATCTGTGCCCAACGCTGTCTCGTGGTAGGTCGGCAGCGTGATGAGGTGGTGGAAAATACCTGCCTCGCGCGATGCGTCCTCCTGGAACCTCTGGACCAGTTGATCGGCTTCTATCGCCAGTGCGGAGTCGTCGAATTTGACGTCCATCAGTCCCTTGGCGGCTGTGCTGGGGTCGGGGTACTCGGAAACGTCTTTACCCGCTGCGACCCACTCGCCATAGACCTGTTCACGGAACGCAAGAGTCCAGTTGAATGAGGGCGAGTTGTTGTAAACGAGCTTTGCGTCAGGGATCGTTTCCCGGACCGCGTTGACCATTGCGGCAATCTGCGCAACGTTGGGTTTTTCAGTTTCGATCCACAGCAGATCAGCACCATGTTCGATGCTGGTGATGCAATCGAGGACGACCCGGTCAAATCCGGTGTTTGCCTTGAACGCATAGAGACCGTTGTCCATTCGCGTTGGCTTACACAGCACGCCTTTCTGGTGGATGGTGATGTCGCCATCCTTGAGTTCCTCGACGTCATGTACCTCGGTGGCTTCAAGAAATTCGCAGTACTTGCTGCCAAGATCACCGGGTGAGTTGGCGACAGGAATCTTCTGCGTGAGACCGGCACCAAGGGAGTCGGTACGGGCAACGATAATTCCGTTGTCGATGCCAAGCTCCAGGA
>JAPUFN010000205.1 GCA_027293665.1 Gammaproteobacteria bacterium
GGGCGCATCGACCGTTGCGCTCTTCTCGCGCGTCGGCGGCGGCATCTTCACGAAAAGCGCGGATATCGGTGCCGACCTCGTGGGTAAGCTCGAAGCCGGCATCCCCGAAGACGACCCACGCAATCCTGGTGTGATCGCAGACAACGTCGGCGACAATGTCGGCGACGTTGCCGGCATGGGCTCTGACATCTTCGAAAGCTACTGCGGGGCGATGATCGCGACGATCGCGATCGCCTCCACGATCGGTATGGTCTACCTCACAAGCCTCGCCCCGGGCCTGGAGGAAGGTGCTGCCCGAGCCGCTCTCATGGGACTGCCGTTGATCCTGGCTTCTGCCGGATTGATCTGCTCCCTGGCCGGCATAGCGATGGTCCGCGCGCTGTCGGCTCAGCAGCCGGCGCTAGCGTTGCGCTGTGGCACAATCGGCGCGCCGCTGCTGTTCATCACCATGGCCTACTTCGTGATCGAGCAAAGCGGTCTGGATATCGCCATCTGGTGGGCTGTGATCTCCGGTGCGGTCGGCGGCATCGTCATCGGGCTCGTGACCGAGTACTACACGTCTTCGACGCCGATCAGACGCATTGCCGCGGCTGGCGAAACAGGTCCGGCAACGGTGTTGATCGCGGGTCTCGCAGTTGGCATGCAGTCCGTGACGATTCCCGTATTGACGATCTGCGGCATCATTTACGTTTCCACCGAGATGGCCGGATTGTATGGCGTCGGCATTGCCGCGATCGGGATGCTGGCAACTGTCGGTTTCACAATGGCGATCGATGCCTATGGTCCGGTGGCGGATAACGCCGGTGGCATCGCGGAGATGGGGGGTCTCGGCCCCGAAACCCGCGCGATCACCGACTCGCTGGACGAACTGGGCAACACCACGGCGGCAATCGGCAAGGGTTTCGCCATCGGTGCCGCCGCGCTGGCGGCGCTTGCAATAATCGCTGCGTATGTGGAGACAATCTCCTACGCCAACCCGGACTTCACTCTGCACCTGGCAGATCCCGAAGTGCTGATCGGTCTGTTCATTGGCGGCCTGGTGCCATTCCTCATCGCCTCGATCACCATGAACGCGGTGGGCGACGCGGCCATGGAGATGATCCAGGAAATTCGTCGCCAGTTTCGCGAAATCCCCGGCCTGCTCGAAGGCACTGCGGAACCCGATACGGACAAGTGCATAGACATTGCAACGAGAGCCGCCCTGCAGCGGATGCTGTTACCCGGCGTCATCGCGGTACTCGTCCCGCCCGTCGTCGGATTCGGCATTGGTCCCGCAGCTCTTGGCGGAACGCTCGGCGGTGGCCTGTTGGCTTGCGTACTGCTCGCCCTGATGATGGCAAACGCCGGTGGTGCCTGGGACAACGCGAAGAAGTACGTCGAGAAAGGCAACCTGGGTGGCAAGGGATCGGACGTACATGCGGCGACCGTGGTTGGCGACACCGTGGGCGACCCGTTTAAAGACACCTCCGGCCCGAGCATGAACATATTGATCAACGTGATGGCGATCGTCAGCCTCGTGATCGCCCCGCTACTCGTTTGAGCAGACCAAACCAGTGACCTTCCAACTCAATCGACCTTGAACGGCGCCAGTTTTGGTCGTACCAGCTGATTACGCAGCTTCACGTACACGGGGAGGCCATTTTTGTAAGCGGGGTAGTCTTCGCCCTCGATGAGCGGCGCGAGATAGCGCTTTGCCCTGGCGGTGATGCCGAAGCCATCCTTTGTGATGAAATTTCGCGGCATCTTGCGCTCGACATTTGCCACCTTCGCCAATTTCGCCTCGCCGATCTTCCAGCGGTAGGGCTGGTCGCTCAAGCGAACGATCGTCGGCATGACGCTGTTCTTCCCAGCCAGCGCAAATTCGACAGCAGCCGCACCCACGGCGTACGCCTGCCTCACATCCGTGGCGGAGGCCACATGGCGCGCAGAGCGTTGCAGGTAATCCGCTACGGCCCAGTGGTATTTGTAGCCAAGCTTGTCTTTGATCATCGCAGCAATCGTGGGCGCAACACCGCCGAGCTGAGTGTGGCCGAAGGCATCCTTGCTGCCCGAGTCGGCCACAAAACGGCCATCGCTATAACGCGCGCCTTCGGACACCACGATCACACAGTAGCCCGTGGATTTAACCGTCTTGCGAACCTTGCCCAGGAAAGCCGCCTTGCTGAAGGGCACTTCCGGCACCAGCACAATGTGCGGCGGATCGCCTCTTTTTTCCTGTGCAAGCGCGCCTGCAGCGGCAATCCAACCAGCGTGCCTGCCCATCACCTCGAGGATGAACACTTTGGTTGAACTCTCACACATCGAGGCGACGTCGAGCGCTGCTTCACGGGTGGAAATTGCGACGTACTTCGCAACGGAGCCGAAGCCGGGAGAGGTATCCGTAAACGGCAGATCGTTGTCCACTGTTTTGGGGATGCCAATGCAGGTGATCGGGTAGTCCAGCGCTGCGCCGATCTGCGAGATTTTGTGGGCCGTATCCTGGGAGTCACCGCCGCCGTTGTAGAAGAAATAGCGAATGTCGTGGGCCCGAAACACCTCAATGAGCCGGTGGTACTCCCTGGCATTCTCCTCAATAGACCGCAGCTTGTAGCGGCATGAACCGAACGCGCCACTGGGTGTGCTGCGCAAACTCGCGATCGCCTGCCGCGACTCTTTACTGGTGTCGATCAACTCCTCTTTGAGCGCGCCGAGAATGCCGAACCTACCGGCGAAAACTTTGCCAATGCGATTTTTGTTCTTGCGTGCGGTCTCGATGACACCACACGCCGATGCGTTAATGACAGCCGTCACGCCACCGGATTGAGCATAGAATGCGTTGGGTTTTACCATGGATGGATCAGACTCCCTCGAATTCGAAGATGGTTTACACCAAGGCGTTTTGATTCGCCAATTTGAAGTGGCCGCCATTTTCCGCGATGCGTGAAAATTGTGCGACAATTTCTCACGCAATCCGACCAGGTAATTATGAAAACCGTTCTTAACCTTTTCTGGCAGCTCTGCCTCCTGCGTCAGAGCCCCGAGTACGTACCAACTCAAAGTTGGTTCATCGCAGCAATCGTGGTGGGCAATCTGATAACCAGCGCTTTACTGGCCATCGCCGGAAGTGTCGAGCAGCCGGTACTCAGCGTTGTCACAAGCGTCGTCGTTGGTCAGGCAACCACTGCAGGCCTGGTGGGTCTGGCACTGTTTCTTCGCGAGCATCCCGAACGGCTGCTGGCCACCATCACCGCGATCTTCGGGTGTGATCTCATCATCACTGCCTGCTTCGGCGTCCTTATGCCTCTCACCTCCAGTCTCGCCGATACCGCGCTCAGCATTACCTATCTCGCCTTTCTCGTGTGGTCGATCACGGTCACCGGCTTCATTCTGCATCGCGCGCTCTCCACCAATCTGCCGATCGGTATAACGGTGGCGATGGGCATTCTGGTGCTCAGTGTCTCAACGAGTCAGGTCGCCATCGGTTCGGTATGAGCCAGCATATCTATTTTCTGGGAATCGGTGGCACCCTCATGGGTAGCCTTGCGCAGCTCGCAAAAGAGCGCGGGTACCGGGTATCGGGCTGCGACAACGCGCTTTACCCGCCGATGAGCGAACAGCTCGCCGCCGCCGACATCGAGCTCCATGAGGGATTCGATCCTGCACAGCTCGACCCGGCACCCGATCTCATAGTGATCGGCAACGCGGGGCTCCCGCGTGGCCATCCCGGCGTTGAGTACATCCTGGACAACGCTCTGCCGTTTACCTCCGGCGCCGAATGGCTCGGTCGTGACATTCTGCCGGATCGCTGGGTTCTGGCAGTAGCCGGCACACACGGTAAGACTACAACTGCCAGCATGCTCACCTGGATTCTCGACCAGGCCGGGCTCGCGCCAGGCTACCTCATTGGCGGCGTACCAAAGAATTTTGCGCGCTCGGCAAGGCTTGGTGACGGGCCATTTTTTGTCGTAGAAGCCGATGAATACGACGCTTCCTACTTCGACCGGCGCTCGAAATTTGTCCACTACCAGCCAAAAACTCTCATCATCAACAATCTTGAATACGACCATGCCGACATATTCCCGGATCTCGCAGCAATCCAGACCCAGTTCCATCACCTGCTCCGCCTAGTGCCGGCGAGCGGTTTGGTTATCGCGCCAAGCCAGGACGACAACGTGGTC
>JAPUFN010000206.1 GCA_027293665.1 Gammaproteobacteria bacterium
CCCCTGGTAGCGAAATGGATGACAGGTGATCAGCGTCAGCACGGTCTCATCCGTTGAATCAAGAGGACTCATATCGAGTGCATCTACGATCGAGACGTCGACGACCTCGAATTCCTGCATGCCAGCATCGGTGGTGAGTTCGATACGCGTGCCCAGCGGAATACCTTCCAGCCGCCGGAAGAAGCCATCCCGATGACCAGCAACCACAATATTTCCCCGGGTCGCAGGTGCGGCGCTGCCAGCCACCCAGGCGGTACCGCTTTCAAGCGCCATCGGCACGTCATCTGCATAGACGCGAACAGCAATATCAATGGTTGGAATGCTGACAACGGCCATAGGGCTGTCGAGCTGCAACTGGAGACTTCTCGAATAAGCAGCAACTCGCTTGCTCGACCAGTCCGACTGGTCGGGTGCGGGTACCCAATCCCAGGCACCAGTATCCAGCGCGACATGATCAGCCGCTTGCAGGTATATCGGTAGTAGCAGAATGCCTGCCAGGACAAAGATCTGTGCCTGCAATGAACAGCGGAGAAAAACGGCAGCTAGCGTACGCAATCGCATAGCCCTTGCCCAGGCTTCTCCATGCTCTCCATGCTCTCCATGCTCTCCATGCTCTCCATGCTCTCCATGCTTCTCCGCCCAGGCTGTCACCCTAGGGGGCGAGGTCCAGTTATTCTCACCTGGATTGGCGCTGCCCGCAAGAAGTGAGCACCTGGTAAAATGATTGCGCGCTAGCTGGGAGTGTGCAAGGCCACGCGATTGCCATCGGGATCCAGGAACCGCCCAATAAAACCAAACGGCCCAATGGGCGTCTTCGGCTGTTGCACCTGGCCACCCGCAGCGCCGGCGCGCTCCAACGCAGCATCGATGTCTTCACTGCTGAGATAAACCAGCGTGCCGTTGGCTGCCGGTGAATTTTCGGCATCCGCCTGGACCAACGTGCCCGATGGTCCTTCGTCACCGAGAAAGACGCGCATCGCATCTCCATCGGGACCGTCCATCTCGCCTAACGGCGTATCCAACACCGTACCGTAGAACTCGGCTGCTTGCTTGATGTCCTGTACGGGTATTTCGAACCAATTGACTGTGGTACTCATCGTTTGCCTTCCTTCTTCCCTGTCAAAGAAAACCTCAGATCGATTGTTTCATATTTCACTAACAAAAATCATTAACCTGTCAGATTGATTGCTTGACCGTAAGTGTCAGTTCATACGAGCTTACTTCCGGACCATCGACCAGCGGCTTGGCGATATCTATGTGGACCACGCGGTCACCGCGAGTGCGGATGGACTCGAGCCGCAGGCCAATTCCCACATTGACCAGGGTGTCAAAGTGATCGCCCGTTCTATCGGGTACCCATGTGGGGGCGTCATCCTTGTACCAGGCCCTGCCGAAATCGACAAACGCAGCCCAACCCACATGAAACAGGCCAAACGGTATACGGTTTGTGTAGTAGCGTTCCTCCAGAGTGACAAGGTATTGCCGATCACCTACCTGATAGCGACTCGGGTAGCCGCGCAGGCCATTGTCGCCCCCAAGCGTCAATTGCCGGTGAACGGGCAAATTGCGGACCACGGTATAGTTGCCCCGCAATACCAGGTTCCATTGTTCGCGATGATGCCAACTGTAGGTAGCGCTGAGCGTTGTGATCGCCTCGTCTGTGAATCGTTCTTCAATCTCGTAGCGGCCGTTGAATTCCAACGCCATGTGCAGCAAGTGTCTGTCCGCCAGGTACCAGCGACCACTCAGGAAAGCTCGACCCACCAGGTAGTCGCCGATGCCACCGAATGATTCATCAGACCACCCCAGTTCGACATAGCTTCTGATTCCCAGACCGATATCTTCGGTGCGGCCGATCCGATCCAGGTTGGATCGGTTCACGAATCTATCTTCGATGCGTTGCCAGGCCACATATGGATACACGAACTTGCGCTCTGCTGGCCCCGGATCAGGGAACAGAACTGGATAGCTATACTCTTCGTTCCGATAGGCGGCCCCGAAAATCAATCGATCAATCCAGCGACCAGTGCGACCTTTCGAAAAGCCGACGAACGACCTCATATCTTCCGTTTCGACACCGATTTCCCAGATTTTGTCACTGAGTAGATACAGCCCGTTGTCACGCTTGTCATCATTCAGCAGAATTCCCGTCGAGAATCGGCTGTCCAACGCATAGAACGGCAGAGCGACATTCAAACCATATCGATGACCATCATCGTTGTCGGCGGCAATGGCACTCGCCGCCCATCGAGTTCCCAGAATATTCGGATCGCTGAAAACAACGTTGACCCCTTTTCGTTCGTCATCATGTTCATAGCTGATATCGATTTCCTTGCCCAGCCCCAGGAGATTCGTGTCACTCACGCCAAACGCAAATTCGTTGTCGCCTCCCGCACGGTTGAAATCGAGTTTGGGTGTAAGAGTCCATACGTCGCGCACGATGACATCGACATCCGCATATTCATCGCAGATTTGACGCACAAACACACGAGCGTCATGCAGATACGGCTTGGCTCGCAAGATGCGTTCCGCTTCCTTCAACACTCGCTCGTCAATCACATCGCCAACGGCAAACGGTAAGGTCGCCTGCAAGACGCTGTTTTTGGTCCCTGGATGAAAGCGATTAGCCGACCGGGCAAGCCAATGCCCTTCGACGGGAAACACGTCCTGTCGAACGATGCGAATATCGCGTACGGTAAACGGGGTGGCCGTCGATTGGAGATCGTCAAGGTCGGTCTCGATGGCGAGCGTTTGCAGCCATTCGAGATTGTGCTCGTTTAATTCCGTGCAGGAGGACGCGGTCGTGGACATACTCAGTCCGCAACCAACCATCACGGAAAAGGCAAGTAAAAGGCGCATCAGCAGTCACGGCTCCTGACTGATCCGATGCTACTAGGCTAATCGCGAACGCCCGCTGAGCCAACCGAATTAGGCGCCCTCGTCGCAACCGCCAACATCCCTGCATTCAGCCATCTGCTAGAATTACGAGCCTCCAACCAGCCTCGCCCGAGTATGCCCAATCTGCAAATCACGGCGTTGATCCTCTGGCTGGCACCCTGGATCGGAACTCTCCTGGCTTACGTGCTCTCGGTGCAAGCTGGCGAGATTGCAGCCTGCATACCGCACTTCGAGGGTTGCACGAGCGTCAGTAAAGTCGGTCGCCATCCCCCTGGATTTTTCATCTTCAAGGCCACCATGTTACCAGTGGCGGGGTTGACTATTGTCTACTGGAAACTGTGCTACGACTGGCTGGCCGCACTTGGCGATTCGGCAAGTAGACCCAGGGCAATGATGCTCTGGTTGGGTTTGATCTCGAGCCTTGCACTGATCCTCTACACGACTTATCTGGGTTCGGATGGCGAAGGCTACCGGTTCATGCGCCGCTTCGGCACGGTCATCTATTTTGGTTTTACCTTCCTTGCTCAGGTGTTGCTTGCCGCCCGCATCAGAAGCCTGGCGCCGCGGCACGCCAACCTGCAGGATATTGCACGCCTCAAGCTCGCGATGTGCGCTTTGATCCTAATCGGTGGCTTACTACTGGCGGCAACGGCGAATCTGTTTGAGGATGACGACGCGATACAGAACATTGCCGAGTGGAACATCGCCACCATGATGACCTTCTATCCCTTCCTGACCTGGTTAATGTGGCGCAGATCCAACTTCGAAGTACGATTCTCAGTCGGCCAGCGATAGGCGCTCGACAGACCAGATTCGCAAAATCAACCCGTTGTTCGTACTATTCCTGCCCGCATATCAGATTTGATGAGAGGTAGACGTGGAACACACGAGCACTGTCATCGATTTAGTGAGTGCGATCACCGCTTTGTTACTGGTGGCAGCTGCGGTGCTGGCACTGAGCAAACGTCTGCACCTGCCATTCACGGTCATGCTGGTCGTCGCAGGTATCGCTCTGGCGGAATGGGCTCAGTGGTCGCCCGGGATTTTATCGCCGTTGGTGGAGTTTCAAATTTCACCCGATGTCATCCTGTTCGTATTTCTACCAACACTGATATTCGAATCATCGCTGCACCTCGACGCTCGTGAACTGCGACGCAATCTGCTCCCGGTACTGACACTCGCGGTCCCTGGATTGCTGATCTCCACGGCCATCATTGGTACCGTGGTTGCGTATTTCACACCCATCGATTTCGCCGCCGCGCTGGTGTTGGGTGCCATCCTCAGCGCGACGGA
>JAPUFN010000207.1 GCA_027293665.1 Gammaproteobacteria bacterium
GATACGAGTATGAGAAAAGCAGTATTTGCATCAAGCGTGGTTCTCGCCGGCATCCTCGCCGCGAGCAGCGCAGCAGCCGATCCCTATGCTTCCTGGCGCAAGCCTTCGTCTGACGACGAGACTGTCAGCATTGTGGATTCCTTCAATCGTGAGTCGACTTCCAGCTACAGCTCGGTCTATAGCGAAGACAACGACAAGAGCTATCGCTCTTCGGTACAGGAAGACAACGACGTCACCACAACGATAACCGAAGACAACGACATCACGAAGTCCTGGCAGCAGAGCACCGATGTCGACTTCCAGATCGCAACACCGACGATGTCATCGTACAAGTACCAGGATCAGGCAGCCGGCCATCAGGCTGACACTTCTGTCTACGGTACTGCGCGCGGTCACTCGGTGGGCGTTGAAGGCGGAACCAACTTCGTAAGCGCTGGTAACGATGAAACGGTCTACTACGGCCCGGCTCTGGT
Source organism: Gammaproteobacteria bacterium (assembly GCA_027293665.1). GTDB lineage: Bacteria > Pseudomonadota > Gammaproteobacteria > Pseudomonadales > Azotimanducaceae > SZUA-309. The sequence continues at coordinate 474 of JAPUFN010000207.1, forward strand.
GAATACCAACATCAACCAACTGCCGCAGAACAACCTGTTCATTTCCGGCTCTAACGGCGCACCGATCAGGCAGGACAACACCTTTGCAGGCCGCGATATGGGTCCCAAAGGCGTGTTTGCCCCTATCGGCAACACCTCGGCGTTCGTCTCCGGTGACGTGAGTAATCGATCTGGCGCATCTGTTGGCCAGAGTGGCGATTCTGCGAACTCTATCGCAGATCCCATGAGTTCGGTTATCAGGCGTTAACAGCCGACCCCGCGGTCACACCGTTGCGGAAACATTCGCAACACACAATTGGGGGGCCTCGTGCCCCCCCTTTTTTCGGAGAGCAGAAAGATGAAAATCATCCTACAAATCCTGTTGCTCACAAGCATGTTGCTGATCGTGCCGACAGGCCATGCCGATCAGCAGGCCACAGCCCGACCAAGCGAGGACCAGCTGCTGCTCAAGCGGATCTACGAGCTACGCATGCGCTTTGAACGCGAACGCATTCAGGCGGAAAACGAAGCCAGAGCCAATGTTCGCCTGATCACTCAATCGCCAGGGGCGCGCACAGACAGCCCCACCGTGACCGGTCTGCGTTCACAGACCAACGCCCAACTCGCCCGCTTCGAGCAGCAGTTCCGCTGCCTGGATGTGGATGTTGAATCCAACAGCGGCAACACCGTGGTGATCTGTGGCGACAACAGCGGTGATATCAGCGGCACGAACGTCTCTGCAGGCCGCGATATCGTCACCATCCAGGAGATCACACAATGACTTCTACAATAAAGACGTTGAATCGCTTGTTACTGGCCGTGCTGCTGGCAGGCACGAGTGTCGCGGATGCCTCACACGGCGCCCTGCCACCGGTCCCTTTAGCTGGGTTTCTGGTACTCGCAGAACATCGATTCGATCCAGCAATCCAGCGCCTTATGGCGGAACGATCGCTCAGAGCGCTGCCGCTTCGCGATGGACAGCTCTACTACGTCTACCCAATCGACATCGATCCCCGACTCGAAGAGATGCAGATTCGTTATCTCGAAGTGTTGCTGAATAAACGCCAGCCTGATGAACCCGATCAGGAGTAGTGGTGACTCATGAATGAGACACACCTCAGTCAAACCAAGGACAAGAATATGATCTGCAACAAACGGCTTTTTGTACTGGCTTTCATCACACTGGCTTGCACGGCCGCCGGTGTGGCCAACGCCAAACCAGCGCAGCCCTCCGCCGAGGAGCTGACAGCGGCGCTGGAAAATCTAGCCTGCTCAGGACCCAAGCCACGCGTCGCCATATATGGCTTCTACGCAACAGGCAAGATGGCCGCCTTCGAAGGTTACAACGTCGGCGACGGGCTGGCAGCTCAACTGGCAACGGAACTCACGCGAACCAATTGTTTTGTCGTGCTCGACCGCACCGGTCTGTCCAACATCTTACGCGAGCAGGAACTCGGACTTGCCGGTGTCGTGAACCGGGAGACCGCACCCGGTGCCGGCCGGATAATAGGCGCTGAAGTCATTATCAAAGGGACAATCACAGAGTTCGACCCCAATAAACGCGGCGGCGGTGTGACACTCGGATTTGCCCTGCCGAACACGCCCCTCGGCGTACGCTTGGGCCGCAACGGCAGCAAAGCCCACGTGGGTCTGGATATCAGCGTGATCGATGCAACCAACGGCCAGGTGAAATTCGCTCACCGGGTAACGGCCGATTCCAAGACCGGCGGCTGGACGATCGGTCTGGATTTCGAAGACGCCAGCCTCGGCGGCGATACGTTTGCTAAATCGCCACTCGGCATTGCTTCGCGTAATGCGCTGGGTCAGGCGGTCCTCAAGATAGCCGAAGACCTGCGCTCCACCGCGCCCAGGCGCTTTCAGATTGCCAGCACCGATGCTAACGAGGTTTACCTCAACGCGGATCTATCCTCTGGTGTTCGCGAAGGAGATCTCTACAAAGTTTCGACCGTCGTGCGCACCCTGATCGACCCCGCTACTGGTCTACTGCTCGACACGATCGAGCGCGAAGTGGGCCGGGTTCGGATCGTTGAAGTGACCGAGCGCTACGCCCGTGCAGAACTCATCGAAGGCACTCGCGTTAAGCGAGGCGACTTCGTGCACCTTTAGGAAGCCTCTGATCAGCCTTGCGCAGACAGGGATGCGCGAATCGCTTCGTCGATATCGCGCTCGGCCCAGGCGGAGACCCGCTGCCATCGCAGACGCAGGCACAACGGTTCTTCACCCAGCACGGGAACGTCGCCGTATTGCGGGTACTTCGCTTCGAGCAGCTCAGTCAGCTGTCGGGCATGTTCGACCGAAGGCGCGAACGGTTCAGCCTCGCCGTCGAGACGCACCCACCACAGCTGCCGCCAGTCAGCATCATAGTGATCGAGCAACAGACTGAAGGACGAATGACTCGACAGATTGCGGACACGTTGCAGGCGGCCACCTTTCTTGCGTTTACCATCGATCGGCGAATACAGCTCGGCGCCAGCGTGACAAAATACGATCGGCACCAGATGCGGGCTGCCATCTTCATTGCTCGTGGCCAGTCTCGCCACCGGCCATTGGCCGAGCAATGCGCTGAGGGTAGAGGGACGTATCTCAGAGGCCATGGCGCTGACTCAACAAACATCTTTGGCCCGCAGGTGCCCGTTGAATACCGATAGCAACCAGCGGCATATCAGGCCGGACGCGGTTGTTTGCTGGTGAGAGCGGTCGCCACGGCGAGCAGGGTCACCACCACCTCCACCACAATCATCGGCGTCGCAAGTGCTGCATCCTGGGCCGCCCACGCAAGCACCCGGAACACGGCGGCGCCGCCGAACAGCAGTGCTGCGCCGTAGAACCACTCTCGCTGCAACGTGATGACGCCGAGCAGCAGCATACTGCCAGCAGCCAGGAAAAACGCACCAAGGTCACCGATCTGGCTGCTGCGGGCCAGGCCATCCAGCAACGGCATGCCAATAGTTGCGGCCGCGCCTGCAGGGTCAACCAACCAGCGCACACTGGTGGCGAGAAACATCACGGCAGGCAACGCCGTCAGGATTCGCAGAGCTTTATTCACGACAACACCTCACTGCGTTGTAGAAAGTTACAGCCCAATCATACCCTCCGGCTGCAGCCGACCGATATTCCTTCGCCCCTCCCGTGCAACTCACGATTCCACATGGCGCATTCCGCCATTACCATGCGCCATTTCGAGTTTTCGACGCGTAGGACCGCCAAACTGCGCACCAAGTCCATCTTCTGCTTCTCCTGACAATCTATGATCCAAATTGCGTGCGCCTGTTCACAGTGCGCGTGCCTGTTCGGCAACATGGAATTTGATCGAGGAGGTCATCCCATGCGAATTTCTCTTATCGTCATACTTATCGTCCTGGCGTGTAGCTACGCAACGGCCGTCGATGCTGCCGATAAGGGCGCACTCCAACCACGCGCAGCCCTCGTGGCGCAGGGACCGGGTGAGTTGCGAGTCGAGATCCATTCGCCGTCAACCGAACTTCAGTCGACGGGTGGAAAAATCTCCTTTGAGGTGGAAGGTGTCGCTTCAACCATCGGCGGCGTGCGGTTCATAGACATCATGCTGGTG
>JAPUFN010000208.1 GCA_027293665.1 Gammaproteobacteria bacterium
CATCTCGTAGACGCATCTCGCGCCGACGCGCACGCAGCTCTTTATAAGCCCTGTGAGTATTGAGGTTCAGCATATACGCGCGGATTGAATCGAGCGGCGTTTCAAACCTGGCAATACTGTAGTTGCCCTTGCCTTCGCGGCGCTCCAGCGGCGCAATTCCTTCATCCCAGGTCCATTGCCCGAACAGCGCGTTGCCAAGATCGGCAAATCGCGACGTACCCCAGCCACTTTCCTCGGCAGACTGCGCCAATACCAGGGAAGGCGGAATGATATCCACACGCACCAGCAATTCATCGAACGACGCTTGCGTCAGGGGCTCAGCGGTTGGCACGCGGTAGGTTTGCGCCAGCGCTGCAAGCCACTGCGCATCCTCCGGGGCCAGGCTGTCGCGATGAGCCAGTAATTCAATCAGGCGCGCGCGATCGATTTCGATGAGTTCGTTGATCTTCAGTACACCCGGACTCATCAGGCGGAAGAACAGCGCTTTCTTCGCGGCCACGGAAACTTCGGCTGCCGTCGTGCTGCGCCAGCGCGACGGGATGTTGGTCATATAGAGCCTCGGGACCTCCCGTGCCCCCTCGGCCCAGGATTCCGGGGTGTAGTTGAGCTCGGCAAACAGTTCCTGAATTTCGCTATACGAATGAAATTCGATCGTTATCTCTGATGGTGCTGCGGGTTCCTCGGGTGGAGGCGGCCGTTCACCGCAGCCGCTCGCCACGAGCAACCACACAAGATGCAGACCGATCCAGTTGCTCCTCAGCATGACCCATCCCGGATTCAAGTTTTTCATTATGGAAAGGAAGTTCTGCAAATTTCAAGTGTTACACCGACCGCTGCGCAGGCAGAAGACAGATACCTTCTATTGATTCGTAAAACTTGGGGTTGACCCGCTCGACGCACACCGCGATGCTCCGGGCATGAGCGGTTCGAACCCGAATCTGCAGAAGGCGTTTGCCGTTGTCGTGTTGATGGTGTTGTTTGCACTGTTCATCACGATGATTGCGGGTTTCCTGGGCGCGCTGGTGTTTGCGGCATCGAGCGCTTTGCTGTTCTACCCGTTGCAGAAACGACTTGAACAGCGAGTGTCGACCAACCTCGCTGCCGTGATCAACCTGCTGCTCCTCCTGGCCGTCATTGTCATTCCTGCAACGCTCCTGTTTGGTCTGGCGGCGTCACAGGCGCTTTCGGTGGCTGACCATGCATCCACCTGGATCGGCGACAGATTCAATTCGGATGTGCCCTTCGCCGGGATTCAGTTCCCATCGTGGTTACCGTTTTCGGGAGAGCTCGACGACATCAAGCAGGAGATCACCAGCAAAGTTGGCCAGATCGCTGGCGTAGTAGGGCGGTTTCTCGTTACAACACTGCGCCAGTTGACCCAGGCGACTGCGATGTTCCTGCTGAACTTGTTTATCGCGGCTTATTTCTTCTACTACTGCCTGGTGGACGGTGCGCGGATGGTCGACTCGTTCGTCGGCAACCTGCCGCTGGATCAGGAAGGTCGCGAAGATCTGGTGGACGTCACTTCTACCGTCATACGTTCGGTCCTGAAGAGCATGGTGGTCATTGGTGCAGTACAGGGATTCCTCAGCGGTCTGGCGTTCTGGGTAGTCGGCATAAACGGCTACATCTTCTGGGGAGTCATAATGGGTCTCTTGTCAGTGATTCCCTTCATTGGCCCAATCATCATCTGGTTGCCGGTGGCGGCGTTCATGATGGTATCGGGCGATTACTGGCAGGCCGGATATCTGGCTGCCTGGTTCTGGATCGTCGTCGCGAGCGTCGATAACGTGCTGCGGCCAAGGCTGGTGGGCTCCGATACGCAGATGCCCGACGTGCTGGTGCTGCTGACCACCATTGGTGGGCTTTTCATGTTTGGTGCGATTGGTCTGATCGTAGGCCCCTTGATCGGCGCACTGTTGATGGGTGCCTGGGCCGTCTACTGCAGGGAATTTGCCGAAGAGCTCGCACCCAGCGCAACGTCGCCCCCTGCAACGAATCAATCGGCACACGAATGACCGCGCGCTCAACCGAGTCTTCTTCTACAAGGTAAGTCAAATCCGGTGACATATATGGCCAGAACCAAATTATTGCTCGTGGTGCTGTGTGCGTTCTTTGTCGAAAGTACCTATGGCGCAAGCCCGCTTGATCTCAATGCGCTGTTGCAGGAGCGTGGCGACATTTCCACCGATGATCTGCGACAGCTGGGCGACGGTTTCATCGCCAAGCAACTCAACATCGGAGACCCGGCCACCGGACTTATGCTGGTCGGCGTTATGAAACTGGATTCTGATCCGGGAAGCGTGCATGCAGCAATGAGCCGTGCTCACGAATTTCTGGGAAACTCAGCGGAGGTCGGCATCAAAGCGTTGAATGTCATAGCCGAAGCTGCGCGCGATGACGAGTTTGCAGCGTACGAACTCACCAAGGTGGAAAAGGAGGCACTCGAGTCCTGCGAGCTTGGGGACTGTCGCGTCAAACTGACGGCAGAACTCATCAATTACGTTCGAAGCCTCGATTATCGCGCCGAAGAGGATGCGGCAACCTTCACCTCTATGTATCGCCAGCAATTAACCGAGATGGTGCGCAACTACCAGCAATCAGGCAACGGGGCACTCTGGACCTACCGGGACAAAGAGGAACCACTCCGCGTGCAAGATGGTTTCGAAGCGGCTCTTGAAGAATTCAGCAACGCAGTCGAGCTGTTCCCCAATCTCATCGCACACCTGGTCGACTATCCGAATACCCAACTCGAAAGCGATGTCGAGGAATTTCTGTTCTGGTCTGTGCTCGACTTCGGTCAGCGCCCGACTCTGACCGTGAACCACGTTGCTTCGATTCGTCCCGCGAATCCTGAGTTCGGGCACGTCGTGATGATTAAGAATATCTACGCAAACCACTATTTTGGCGGCAGAGTCACCCTGGGAGTGGTTCTGACAGATGGCGCTCTGGCCGCGCCGGGAGCGCATCTGCTGCTCGTCGACCAGCTGCTCTACGACGGCAGGTTGAACCGTATCTTGCGCGCGGTCGTCAAGCGAGGAATCGTCAATGACATGGAGAATCGTCTCCGATTCATACGGCAATTGATTGCTACTCAACCTGACCTGTAACGGTCGACTAATTCGTGTGAACAACGATGGAGTCATCG
>JAPUFN010000209.1 GCA_027293665.1 Gammaproteobacteria bacterium
CCGCACCGGCGACCTCTGACGATGGTCCAACAGGATGGCGGGTTGTTCGGCCATCTGAGCGTTGCCGACAACCTGAAGCTTGCCGGCAAGTATCGCCCTGGTGCCGGTTTGCCGCTCGATTCTCTCATCGAGCAGTTTGCCCTGGCTGAATTGCTTGAGCGTAAACCCGACGAACTCTCAGGTGGCCAGAAGCAGCGCGTGGAAATCGCCCGGGCGTTGGCCTGCCCGGCCCAGTTGTGGCTGCTCGATGAGCCCATGAGCGCGCTCGACGTCGTGTCCAGACGCGAAATCGCGCCGTTGCTGGCGCGCCTGTGCCGCACCCACGACCGTGGCGTTCTGTATGTCAGCCACGCGTTGCAGGAAGTCCTGCAAATTTCCGATCATCTGATCGTGCTGGAAGCTGGCAGCGTCATCGCTGCCGGTACCCCCACGGAGGTCGGCCAGCTGTTGGACCACCCGGTATCGCGGGAAATCGACGTCGGCAGTATCCTCACATGCCAGTTTGCCGAGTTCGATCCCACGCATAATCTCAGTCGGCTCGAATTCGATTCCCTGTCATTGTGGGTGCGCGGTGATCTCAGCGAGCTGGCACCGGAGATTCGCCTGCAGATTCCAGCCCGCGCCATCAGCATTGCCCGCTCACCGCACCCGGAAAGCAGTATGCTGAACCAGCTGCCGGCGGAGCTCATTGCCCAGACAGAGGACGCTCAGGGCTCTGTGCTGCTGACTCTGCGCTGTGCAAACGCGATCATTTACGCGCGAATCACTTCACTGTCCGCCGAGCGCCTGAACCTGCAAGCGGGTGATCGAGTCCATGCCCTGATTAAGTCGGTAGCCTTAGATGCCCGAACATTCTGACACTCCCTACGAAGGCTTGAGTCCGGATTTGATTCTTGATTCGCTGGAGAACTTCGGTCTTGTGACCACGGGCGGCCTGCTTGCGCTGAACAGCTACGAAAACCGTGTTTACCAGATTGAGCTTGACGTGGAATCGCCGCTCGGCCAGTTCGTCGTCGTCAAATTCTACCGCCCCGAGCGCTGGAGCGATGAGGCAATTGACGAGGAACACGAATTTACGCTCGAACTTGCGCAGCTCGATCTGCCAGTGGTTGCACCGCTGGCGTTCGATGGCGCCACGTTGCTGACGCATCAGGGATTTCGATTTGCCATCTTTCCACGCCAGGGTGGGCATCCGCCCAATCTGGAAAACACTGAAGATTTCAAGGTTCTGGCCCGCACGCTCGGCAGAATCCACAGCGTCGGCGCGGTCAAAAAATTCGAGCATCGCGCGCGACTCTCCATCGAGCGCCTCGGCCGAGCCAGCCGCGAGTTCCTGCTCAGCAACAACTGGCTGCCGCTGGAGCTCGAAGAAGCGTATGCGAGTCTCACGGAGCATCTGCTTGCAAGCATTGAGCAGCTGCTGCCCGCTGAGCTGCCCGAGCAGCGCATTCACGGCGACTGTCACATGGGCAACGTCCTGTGGCGCAGTGACCTGCCGCATTTCGTCGATCTCGACGATTGTGTCATGGGACCGGAAATTCAGGACTTGTGGATGTTATTGAGTGGTGAACGCGACGAGATGGAAGGCCAGCTGCGCGTCCTGCTGGACGCCTATCTACCATTTCACGAACTGGGCCTGCAGACGCTGGCGTACATCGAACCCCTGCGGACTCTGCGGCTCATGCACCATGCCGCGTGGCTGGCACGGCGCTGGGACGATCCCGCCTTTCCGACAGCATTTCCCTGGTTCGACACCGAAAGGTACTGGTCGGAACATATCCTGGAGCTGCGCGAGCAGCAGGCTGCGTTGCAGGAACCGCCGCTGCAATACCTGATCTGATCCTGCAGGTTCGCGGCAGCAGGTTCTGCTGAGCAGTCTCCTACGACACCGGTTCGGCAATCGGCACAGTGGCTTGCGCATTGAGCCCGAGTTGCTGGCGGTTGCGGATCAGATTGCCGTAGCCGTTGAGCAGTTCCAGACGTTCGGCCGGTGGTAAGCCTTTGAGCCTTGCCTCGAATGCAGACTTCACCTTCGGTAGCCAGTCACTTGTAGCCGGCACGTCCTCCAGGCCGAGCTCGCGCGCAGCCCAGGCCTGGGTTGGAAACACTTCCAGACCACTGATGATTTGCGCATCGATCCCCAACGCCAGACTTTCAGCATCTTCGTAACTACCGGTCATGGGTGCAGAAAAGTGCAGATGAACCCTGCCTTTATAATTCGTCATCCCCTGCACGATACTCATCAGATCCTCGTTCGCCGCCTTGTGATATTCACCCCAGCGTTTTATGAACGCCAACTCGTGCGCTTTCTGTAGATCGCAGGGATCAAGTTCATAGGAAATGGAAACCGGCACAATGGGTACCCGATGCACCAGCTCTGCAAAAGAACTCGCCTGTTTGCGATGCGCAAGCGCAACCATTTTGAGCAATGCAGGTTCGGTACGATCAAAACCGTCTTTTGCCCGACCGTCGCGCTGTGCGATCCAGACACTGTGATTGGTTTCCAGGGAATGCCGGATGTAGTCCGAGGTTCGACTCAACGATCGATACACCGCGCGAGTGCCTGTCACACTGCGTTCGATGACGAAGCTCTTGTTGAGGCGCATGAGATCGGCGGCGTACTTTTCGGTCAGCAGGTTATCACCCACCGCACTTCGAGCGGTCTGGTGGCCTGCATGGTAAATCACGTAGTTCAGCAAACCCGTGTCCATAAAAATGTCACGATGATTTGATATGTACAGGTAGGATCCATCCGTTGTCAGCGAGTCGAGTCCGGTCACGCTGAGTTCTTCGATGGTGTCCGCCACGAGGCGCTCCATGTACCCGTTGAGAAAGTTCTGAACATCGGAGATCGTAGTAACCTCACGCGTCCGTTGCTCGAGCACTCTGGCCGCCAACCATCGGGCGAGCGCCGGCGCCCAACTGGCAAGCCTGGGTGTCGAGAAAATGGCGGCAGCGTGAACGAGCGAGGGATCGCGAACCAGGCGGGCAACAACCTCGGGCACCTCCCGGTCTTCATAAGGTCTTATGGATTCGAAATCCGTCATGCGCGAACGTTAGCGGCTATTTCACAGAAAACAAGTCGCCTGCAACTGCGCCATTCAATACCATGTTGTAAACCACAGGTGGGAGCTGCGCGATGGGACTTGGAGTTCGACCGTTCGATCATGGCCTGCACGACCTGGGCAACGGCGCATTCGCCTGGTTACAGCCCGATGGCGGCTGGGGCTGGTCAAATGCCGGTCTGATCGTTGATGGCGATCAATCACTGATCGTGGACACCTTGTTCGATAAATCTCTGACCCGATTGATGCTCGACGCAATGCGACGTGCGGCTCCAGCGGCAACGCAGCAGATTGATCTGCTTGTAAATACTCATTCAAACGGCGATCACTGCAACGGCAATGAACTCATCACGGGCGCCGAGATCATCACGTCAAAAGCCTGCGCCGAAGAACTGGCACGGGAAAACCCGGCGATGATGGAGCAGCTCATGGCGCGCGCACCCCAGATGGGTGAGGTGGGCGAGTTTTTCACCTACTGCTTCAAAGATTTTGATTTTAGCGACATTCATCAGACACTGCCCACCAGGACGTTCGAAGGTGAACTCGAAGTACAGGTTGGCGCGAAAACGGTGCTTCTCAAACAGGTGGGTCCTGCTCACACTGCCGGTGACATCCTCGCTTATGTGCCAGCTGACAAGCTCATCTACACCGGCGACATTCTCTTCATTGAAGGTCATCCGATTCTCTGGGCAGGGCCGGTGCAGAACTGGATCGATGCCTGCGACTATATGCTCGCACTGGATGTCGAGACAGTCGTGCCCGGTCACGGACCTATAACGGCGAAAAACGGTGTGCAGGCGATGCGCGGCTATCTCGTATACGTGCGCGACGAAGCAAAAAAGCGCTTCGATGCCGGCCTGCCTGTGTTCGAAGCAGCACTGGACATCTCACTGGCCGATTACGATTCCTGGGGTGACGCCGAGCGGATCGTTGTCAACGTCGCCACGCTCTACAAAGAATTTGCAAGCGACACAACGCCGAACGATATTACAGAGTTGTTCGCATTGATGGCGAAAATTCACAAATCACGACGTGGTTGATTCACAGACGCCTCAGCGATTGCTACTTCGCGCCGCTCGACGCAACGACCTCGGAGCACTGACTGCGCTCTACAATCACTATGTTCTGACAAGCCATTGCACGTTCGATATCGAGTCATTCACAGAGCAGTCACGCATGCCCTGGTGGTCGATATTCGACGGCGAACGCTACCTCTGCCTGACTGCCCTGGAGAACGATCGGCTGGTCGGCTACGCCTGCTCAACGCCGTTTAAATCCAAGGCCGCGTATGCAACCTCGGTGGAGGTGAGCGTCTATATCGCAGCCGATCATGGCGGCAGGGGTATTGGCCAGCGTCTTTATACAGAACTCTTCGCACAACTCGCCGACGCTGACGTGCACCGCGCGTATGCGGGGATAGCGTTACCCAACGAGCCTTCCCTCGCTCTGCATGCAGCGTTCGATTTCGTCGAGGTCTCGCGATTCACGGAAGTGGGACGCAAGTTCGATCGCTACTGGGACGTCGCCTGGCTCGAACGGAGTTGCTAGTCTCGCGAGAGGACAAGTTTCTAGACGGCTGTCGCGAGAATCCAGATACCCATCACGAGCAGCAGACCAAAGGCAATTCGTTTAAGCGTCGCATCGGCCACCGCTGGTGGCAGTTCCCTGCCTGCCCAGGTACCCAGTATGACCAGAGGCAGGGCAAAGCCGGCCAGCAGCCAGACATCCTGGGTCAAGCCACCCTGGGAGCCGACCACCACCGTGCGTGTTGACGTGCTCAAGGCGAACACACAAAGCAGTGTGGTCCGGATCTGCGCGAGTTGCAGCGGCTGGCGGTAGTTGAACCAACCCATGATCGGACCGGACGCAGAGAACATGCCACCGATCAAGCCACCGATAAAACCGGCGATCCAGGTCGCCCAGGGCGGTGAAATTTTCGCCAGAGGCGAAGGCCGCAGCATCATCGACAGGCTGCCCAGTGTGATGAATGCACCAAGCAGCAGCTGAAGTACGGTTTGCGCATCACGCTCGAGCACTGTCAGCAACCACACGCCCACCCAGATCGCCGGCAGTTGCCCCGCCGCCAGCCAGATGAACAGTGGCCGGTGCAGTTGGTGCAATCGACCTTTAACGGCAAGCGCCACGTTCACCATGGTGATCAGGCTCGCCGCGGCGGTGAGTACCGGCAGAGCAATGAGTTCGCTCGCCCCGACTACGGCAATTACGATCATCCCCATAGCGAAGCCGGTGACTGCCTGCACATAACTGCCAAGCAACACGCTACCTAAAAATACAAACCATCCCACTGTATCCATGGATGGGCAGTATAAACGCCCGTCGCTGTTGCACGGCGTGATCTGAGTATTGCGCGATAATGCTATAGTCGCGCCTCCGCGGCCGGAGGCGTGAAGTGGATTTACAGCTCAGCGGGCGCAGTGCACTGGTGACCGGCAGCTATCGCGGCACCGGCTTAATCATCGCCCGGCAACTCATGGCCGAAGGTGTGCGTGTCTATGTCCACGGCCTGGAATCGGGCCAGGCGGCAGCTGCCGTCACCGAGCTCGGCGGCGGTGAGGCAGTAACCGGTGATATCAGCTGTGATGCGGGTTGTGAGGCGCTTTTCGGCGAACTCAACGAGGCCTGTCCAGACATTCTCATCAACAATTACGGCACCGCTGAGCCCGGTTCCTGGGAGTCGTCGGTCAGTGCCGACTGGCTGGACATCTATCAGAAAAACGTGCTCTCCGCGCAACGCCTCATCCGCCAGTTTCTGCCCGCGATGCGCCAGCGCGACTGGGGCCGTATCATCAATCTTGGCACCGTGGGCTCCACGAGACCCAACGCGCGCATGCCTCACTACTATTCCGCCAAGGGTGCACTGGCCACTATGACGATCAGTCTCGCAAAGGAAGTGGCGGGAACCGGCATTCGGGTCAATCTGGTCTCGCCCGGCCTGATCCTGACCCCAGAGGTGCAAAACGCCTACCTCGAATCCGGCCGCCGCAAAGGCTGGGGAGATACCTGGGAGGAAGTAGAACCCATGGTCGCCGCCGATATTCCGATTCGCCGGATCGTCCGCCGCGAGGAAGTTGCCGACCTCGTGACGTTCCTCGCAAGCCCGCTGGCCGATGCGATCCATGGCCAGAATATCCGCGTCGATGGTGGGGCGCTGGACAGCCTGTCGTGAACATCACCTTGTGAACGTCACCTTGTGAACGTCACCTATATGGGGCGCAGAATTACCGGGGTGATCGTGCTCAGCGGTTGTCTCCTCGCCTATGATCCGGCGGGCACTGATTTACTGCAGCGGGGAATAATTCCAGCATTGATGGCAGTGGCCGCCTGGGGGCTGGTACAGAACCTCGCAGCCGTCACGCTGGGCGTCGCCGTGCTCGGCGGAATTCACAGCGACTTCACAGCGCCACACTGGCTCGATCGCCTGGCCTACCCGGCAATCTCCCTGGCGGCCGGCGTGACATTCGGGATCATCGTCTGGCGGCGTTTCCGGCGTCGCGTCCTCGCTACCCATGAAGAACGCTGGCGCGAGCGGCAACCGCGTAACCCAGTGCAGTGAGCGCCCCGGTCTGCCTGATCACTGGCACAACGAGTGGTATCGGACGCGTCACCGCACGCCGGCTTGCGGAAAACGGCTTCGAAGTCGTGATGGCCTGCCGCCACCTGCCCCGTGCCGAAGCTCTGCGTGATGCGCTGATCAAAGAAACCCGCAACGCAAAAATTCATGTCGTGCCCTGCGATCTGGCATCGCTCGAATCGGTCCGTGAATGCGCGATAAACTTCAAACACAACCACCCCCGGCTGGATCTGCTTGTGAACAACGCCGGGATGTTGCCCGGGCGGCCGCGCCTTTCCGACGATGGCTTCGAGCTGACGTTAGCCACCAACTACCTCGGTCCATATCTTCTGACAAGACTTCTCCTGGACAGCCTCGTGGCAAGCCAACCGGCTAGAATCGTCAACGTTGCATCCAACACCCACACACTGGGCAAGCTCGATCTCAACAGGCCGCAACGCAGCGGGATATTCAGTGGCATGCGGGTGTACGCGCAGGCAAAACTCGCCGTAGTCATGGCAACGATTTCCCTGGCCGAACGCCTTGCTTCAACCACCGTGACGGCAAACTGTCTCCACCCCGGCGTGGTTGCCACCAATATCATTCCGGACTCCAGATCACTACTCAAAGCGGCCGCAAAGCTGGTGAGCCCCTTGATGCTCGACGCCGAACGCGGTGCAAAGACCACACTCCATGTGGCGCTGGCCGCCGAACTCGCCAATGTGTCTGGAAAATATTTCAATCAACACCAGCGAATCATCGAGCCAGCAGCCCTTGCCGGGGACCGCGCGTTGCGGGAGCACTTGTGGTCAGTGAGTGAACGGATGGTGGGACTGGGTTGATCGTGGACGTTGATTTCGACAAAACGTCATCTGACTATGCTACTCATAGGGCAGGATTTCCCGCTTCCTTCTACGAACGCCTGCTTGCCATGGAGATCGAGTTCAGTGGCAAGCGTCTCGCAGACATCGGCACAGGCACCGGCACCCTTGCCCGCGGTTTTGCCCAACGCGGTGCAATCGTCACCGGCATTGATCCGTCGCCAAACATGCTCGCCGAGGCAACCCGTCTTGCCGCCGGGGAAGGTCTCACGATCGAATTTGTCAACGCGACCGCTGAACACACCGGCTGTGCTGACGCGCAGATGGATCTCGTAAGCGCAGGTCAGTGCTGGCACTGGTTCGATCGCCCGGCAGCCGGCGCCGAGGTCTACAGGATCCTTAAGCCCGGTGGCAGGATCATCATTGCTCACTACGACTGGATTCCACTGCCGGGCAATCTTCTCGAACTGACCGAAAATCTCATCTGCCAGTTCAATCCCACGTGGCGCGGCGGTGGTGGCACCGGCATCTACCGCCGCTGGTACGCCGATGTCAGCGGTGCGGGGTTCAAAGAGCTTGCGAGCTGTACTTACGATGAGGCGGCGCCATACACCCACGAGGCATGGCGCGGAAGGGTGCGGGCGAGTGCCGGCATCGCCGCGAGCCTGCCCGCCGATCGCGTCAAGGCGTTCGACTCAGCGCTCGCGGAAGCCATGGCCCGGCACTTTCCGGCAGACCCACTCGCCGTGCACCATCGAGTGTTCATCCTCAGCGCCTGCAAACCCAGCTGACCCATACCCGGCAGGAGTCCTCCCACAGGCGTGCCATCCAGCCACTGCCAGGCGCCGGCCGCAGCTGGAACTTGTAGGTTGAAAACGGCTCGTCTAAGGTGGTCGTCCGTATGATCCGGGGGGACATCATGGAGTGGTTGGCGGGAACGAGTGGCTACAGCTATCCGAGCTGGCGTGGCAACTTCTATCCCGAGACACTCGAGCCAGAAGACTGGCTGGCGGCTTACTCGCGGCAACTGCCAGCAATCGAGATCACCGAAACGTTTGACCACCTGCCGCGCACACAGGTCATTGAACAATGGGCGGCCGCGGTACCCGCGGACTTCCGCTTTGCCGTGCAGGCTCCACGCCAGATTACCCATCAGCTGAAACTGGAAAACGTCGAAGAACAGCTGGATCAGCTGATCCGGACGGTGGCATCGTTCGAGGACAAGCTCGGCGCAGTGCTCTTCGAACTGCCACTTCATCTGCGCAAGTCCACAGAGCGTCTCGAGCAGTTTCTCGTGCAGTGGCCACATGATCTGCCGGTTGCGGTCGCGTTCCATCACCAGAGCTGGTTCGTCGACGAGATCATGGACCTGCTCAATTATTACGACGTAGCGTTGTGCGTGTCCGACGAGGCGGCGTTTCCAACAAGCCGGGCCACCGCAACCACCGATTGGTGCTATTTGCGGCTGCGCCATGCGAACTACGGCAGTGAAGATCTTGCCGGTTGGATCCAGGCAATAGGTCAGTTGGAGCTGAACACGTGCCTTGCATTCTTCAACCCCGAAGACGCAGAGCCGATTCCAGCAAACGTGCAGAATCTGCTGCGATTGGTCGCCAAACCCGAACCCATTCGTGCCTCCTCATTTCATCCTGGCGGCAACAAGCAAACCGGGTGACGGACTCCGACAGAAAGCACCTCGTGGTCGCAAGCGATGCACCAGCAGTAACAGTTCAACATCCGCTCAACACAAACTCCGAGATGATGGTGCGTTTCTTAAGCCGTGCGGCCGGCATGCAACGCCTCGGGATCAGCGAAGGTCGCCTGCCACCCGGCAGGGAAGCGTTCGTCTACCACAGCCACGCCACGGAAGAAGAATTTCTCTACATCCTCGAAGGCCGGGGTCAACTGCGCGTGGACAACGAAACCGTGGAAGTCGGCGCAGGAGACTTCATCGCCTTTCCAACACCCTCCGCGGCGCACGCACTTACGAATCCTTTCAGCGAAACGCTCGTTTATCTGATGGGTGGCGAGCACCATACTGCCGAAGTCGCCGATTTTCCCGATCACCGTAAACGCCTCTTTCGCACGTCGCAGGATGCATTCATCGTAGATCACGACCACATCAGCTCGCTACACACACCCAACGAAGCTGTGCCGGCCGACGCAGCGACACGACCGGCGGACGAATAACCGGCCACGGAGTATGCTGGAAGGCACAGGCGAGCACACAGGGGTTCAACTATGACGAGCGAAGAGAAGGGACTGACCAATCACGAAATCACTGTGTGTCTGGACGGCGGTGCAATTCTCGGTCCGTTCAAGGCTACCTGGAGCACTGATATCGTCAGTGACGTCAGAGAGCTGTCACGCGACTACGATGCGTTTCTGCGGGGCACCAAACAAGCCAGGTACAAATACCACCTGCACGATCAGGACAAACACCTGTCACACTCGCTTATCATCGATTTCACACGGGTCACCGCGATCTACGACAAGGTCGAACTGCAGGATTGAAGCTCTCCACTGCCGAGCTGTTCGTCTTCGATTTCGATGGCACGCTGGCGCCCAACCTGGATCTGCCGGAAATGCGGCGCCGGGTCATTGCGCTTACGCGTGCGCAAGGTGTACCTGCGGCGCACTTCGCACACCTCTACATGGTCGAGATCATCACCGCGGCTGGTGCTTGGCTCGCCAGCACGGAATCCAGCCCCGGATCTGTGCAACACGCCGAACGGGCCGAGGCTTACCAGAGTCAGGCACACCAGCTTATCGAAGATTTCGAGCTCGATGCGGCGGCTGGCATGGAGGTATTTCCGAAAACCCGCGAAGTTCTCGGCGGGTTGAAACAAGCAGACAAACGCACGTCTATCGTAACGCGAAATTGTGAGCAGGCTGTGCGACAGGTCTTTCCGGACGTAGACGACTACTGCGACCTTCTGCTTGCGCGGGATAACGTGGAATTTCTCAAGCCAGACCCACGCCACCTGCAGTGCGCTCTGACACATCTCGAAGGAACACCGCAGCGTTCGGTCATGATTGGCGATGGACGCATGGACATGCAGGTCGGACGCACACTCGGTCTGACCTGTGTGGGTGTGCTGAGTGGCAGTAGCGACGCGCCAGCGTTAACGGCGGCCGGCGCGCATTTCATTGTCGAGAACATTGCGGAGTTGGCTGCACACCTTTAGAGCGGGTGATGGAGAGACTGCAACTTGTCCGCGATTCGCTCCGTGTTCAACCGGGATTTTTTTCAAAGCTCGGCAGTTCAGCATCTACCTCCGCCCAGGGCTGTCCGCTTTCCCGCCAGATGTGCATTGTAGGTCGCAACCAGCTCGGATCATCCAACGTTGCAGCTTTCAACACGATCAGCGACTCCATGGCGATGAGTTCCGAGTACAGCGGTGAACCGCATGTTGGACAAAAACTCCGCGTCACTTCGTTGCCGCTTTCGGCGGTCACCGTGTACTGGGTCACACCTCCCACGATCGCGACTGCATCACGTGGCAGCATGACGATCGTTGAGTACGCACCACCCGATGCATGCTGGCAATCCCGACAGTGGCAGTTCGCTACCATAGAGGGTTCCGCTGACACCGTAATTTTTACCTGCCCGCACGCGCAGCCAGCGCTGAAAGAATCCATTAAAAGTCCTCTGTAGTTGCTTCCACTGAGGAGTTATTAAAGCAGAATTTGCAGGCTGCCACCGCGATAGCCGCGGCACGCCTGGGTCGCCCGGTGCCTTCTCATTCGAGCCAACTCCGGTCAAAATAGAGCGAGGAGCAGGAGACGATCATGCCAAGCACGTTGCCTCGCAGTTTGTATCGCACATCACCTCATATGAGGCCTCAGACGACTGCCGTTCGCAACGAGATCGGCCCGTTGCTGGACCGGCTCATCGCCCAGCTGGATGTGGAAGGC